>CAXTJY010000015.1:0-16654 GCA_964244395.1 uncultured Rhodovarius sp. | reverse complement strand
ACTACAAGCGGGAAACCTACGGCGGGCTGCAAACCACCGATGCGGCCCTGCTGGACGACGCGAAGGCGGTGCTGGCCGGGGAGGCGCCGCGCATTCGGGAGGTGACGACGCCGGCCGGAACCTGGTTCAGCCGCCGCGTGCTGCCTTACCGGACCCAGAATGGCGCTGTCGCGGGCGTGGTCATCACCTTCGTCGACATCACCGACCGCCACGCGGCGCGCCGCGCGCTGGAGGAGGCGACGCGCGTAGCCGAACAGGCCAACGCTGCCAAATCCCGCTTCCTGAGTGCCGCCAGCCACGATCTGCGTCAGCCGCTCCAAACGCTGAGCCTGCTGCAATGCCTGCTGGTGGATGCGGTGGTGGATGCCGAGGCCGGTAAGCTGGTGGCCCTGATGGAGCCTACGCTGGCCACCATGACGGCGATGCTGGATACGCTGCTCGACATCAATCAGATCGAGGCTGGGACGCTGAAGGCCGAGCCGGTCGATGTTCCCGTCGGGCCCCTGCTGACGCGCCTGGCCGAGGAGTTCGGCTACCTGGCGCAGGCCCAGGGCCTGGCCATGCGCTGCGTGCCGTGTGGGTTGTCGGTGCGCACCGATCCACAGCTGCTTGAGCAGATGCTGCGGAACCTGCTCTCCAACGCCTTGAAGTACACGCGCCGCGGAAAGGTGCTGCTGGGCTGCCGGCGGCGGGCGGGCCGGCTGTCGATCGAGGTGTGGGATACCGGCATCGGCATCCCCGCCAAAGACACAGGGGCAATCTTTGAAGAGTACTACCAGCTGGACAATGCGGCGCGGGAGCGGGCCAGGGGGCTGGGGCTGGGGCTGGCCATCGTGCAGCGGCTGGCTGTCCTGCTGGGGCACCGGTTGCGCGTCCGCTCAACGCCCGGACAGGGTTCGGGCTTCGCGGTCGAGGCCGACCTGGTGAAGCCGTCGCCGGCCAGGCATGCGCCCATGCTGAGCCTGGTGCCCCCTGCGCCAGGCACGCTGCTGGTCGTGGAAGATGATCCAGATGTGCGTGCGCTGCTCACCCGACTGCTTCAGGCGGAGGGCCACGTCGTGGTTGCCGCGGCCGACGCGCAGGCGGCGCTGGCACTGGTGGCCGACGGTTCGGCACGCCCCGACCTGATACTGGCGGACTACAACCTGCCCAACGGGATGAATGGGTTGCGCCTGGGCACGGCGCTGCGCGAGCGGCTGCGCCGGCCAATCCCCATCATCATTCTGACGGGCGACATCTCGACGGCGACCCTGCGGGCGATCGCCCAGGGTGACTGCGTGCTGCTGCACAAGCCGGTGAAGCCGGCCGACCTGACCGCACTGGTGCGGGGCATGTTGCCTGGCGCGGCTCCCTTGCGGCCAGTGACGGAGGTGCCTCAGCCCGCGGTGCTCCATGTCGTTGACGATGATGCACAGGTGCGCGCCTCCCTCCGGCTTGTTCTTGAAAAAGCCGGCCATGCCGTGGAGGAACACGCGAGCGGCGAGGCGTTTCTGGCGGCCTATCAACCGGGTGGCGGCTGCCTGCTGCTGGACGCCAAGTTGCCTGGCATGACGGGGCTGCAGGTCCTGGAACGGCTGCGGGAAGCCGGCGACGAAGTGCCGGTGCTGATCATCACCGGCTTCAGCGACGTGCCCCATGCCGTCGCCGCCATCCGGGCAGGGGCGTCGGATTTCATCGAGAAGCCGGTGCAGGCCGCTGCCCTGCTGACCGGCATCGCCCGCGCGATGGAGCGGGCCGGCGATGCCGGCAAGCTCACCGCCTGGCGACAGGATGCGGCAGGACGAATAGCAGCACTGACCGAGCGCCAGCGCGAGGTGATGGGCCGGGTCCTGGCGGGCGAGCCGAGCAAGAACATCGCCGCGGATCTGGGCATCAGCCAGCGCACCGTGGAGACGCATCGCGCCGCCATCATGCGGCGTACCGGCGCGCATTCCCTGCCAGGCCTGGCGCGGTTGGCGCTGGCCGCTGCGGGAGAGTCCAAGCCAGCGCGCAGCAGCTAACCCAGAGCCGCCGAAGTCATAGCCCTTGTTGGCCTGAGCCCCTTTTCAGCGCAGCCGCGCTGGCGGCCATCCGCCGCCGTTCCAGTAAAGGATTCCCATGGACATCACCATGTTCAGCGCCAAGCCATACGACCGCTCGTTCTTCGATGCGGCGGCAGCTACGCATCACCACCTGCACTACACCGACGCTCATCTGACGCAGGCGACCGCCGTGCTGGCGCGAGGTGCCGGCGCCGTCTGCGCCTTCGTCAACGACCAGGTGGATGCCGCCGCGCTGGAGGCACTGCAGGGCCTCGGCGTCCGCCTCGTGGCGCTGCGCTCAGCCGGCTTCAACAATGTCGATCTGGCGGCGGCGAAGCGGCTGGGCATGACGGTGGCCCGGGTGCCCGCCTATTCCCCGGAGGCGGTCGCCGAGCACACGGTGGCGCTCATGCTCTCGCTGAACCGCGGCATTCATCGCGCCTATCTGCGGGTTCGGGAGGGAAATTTTACCCTCGACGGATTGCTCGGCTTCAACATGCATGGCCGTCAGGTCGGCGTCGTCGGGACCGGGCGGATCGGGGCCGCGGTGGTCGCCATCCTGCTGGGATTCGGGGCCAGGGTAATGGCCTTCGACCCTGCGCCGGAAACACGGCTTGCAGCGCTTGGGGTGGCCTACTGTCCGCTGCCCGAACTGCTGGCCTGCTCGGACATCGTCACGCTGCATTGCCCACTGCTGCCCGCGACACGACACCTGATCGACGCCGCCGCCATAGCGGGCATGCGCCGGGGCGTGATGCTGATCAACACCAGCCGTGGCGCCATCATCGATACGCAGGCGGTGATCGACGGGTTGAAAAGCGGCGCCATCGGCCGTCTCGGCCTCGATGTCTATGAGGAAGAGGCCGCGTTGTTCTTCGAAGACCTTTCTGACCAGGTGATCCAGGACGATGTCTTCTCGCGGTTGCTCACATTCCCCAACGTGCTGGTCACCGGCCATCAGGGCTTCTTCACCACCGAGGCGATGACGGCCATCGCCCAGACCACCATCGCCAACGTGACGGCCTTCGAGGCGACGGGCCGGGCGCTGCACGAGGTCTCGATCGACATGCCGGTATGACGGCGGACAACATCAGCGCTGAGGAATTCTGGTGGTAACCCGCCGATACTTTGCTCGCCCACCTGGCCAGCAGCGCCCGCGGCCCTGGGTGCGGCGGATGCCCAGACCAGGCCGCGGGCGATGGGCCGAAGGCCTTTCGATCCGAAGGCGCGGTGGCCGCTCAGGCGCAGCCCATTCTCTGAATCAGTTCCAGCCCGCCTCGCCGCCGAGCTCCCGTGACAGCCGGCGGCCCGCTTGCAGCAAGGCTACCGACATCGTCGCTGCGCGAACCTCGTCGAAGCGTCCCATCGGGCCGGACAGCGACAGGGCACCGACCAGCGCGTCTTCACTGCCAAACACTGGCACCGCCATCGCCGCTGTCTCGGCGTCGCGCTCGCCGCTTGAGGTGATCGGCAGCTGGCCGAGCGGCCGGGTCGGCCCCCCGGCATAGCGTCGCAGCACATGCCCCGCCGCGCCCCGATGTAGCGAGAGCACATCGCCCTCATGGATCACGTCCCGGATCCCGCGACGGGATTCCTCGCGAAAGAGGCAAAGCCGGCCATCGCCTTCGCGTCGGAAGAATGAGGCGCTTTCCCCGGTCGCATCCAGCAACTGCCGTAAGATCGGCCGGACGTACTCCTCCAGGCGGAAAGATCGGCGGAAGGCGCTCGCCAGGCGCAGCGTCTCGTGCCCCAGCTGGTAGGATTTATCGGCCCGTCGGACGATGAGTCCACCGGCCGCGAGCGAGGCGGCGAGGCGCAGCACGCTGCTTTTGTGAAAGCCCGTCGCCTCTGCGATGCGGGTCAGGGTCAGCACCGGCTCAACATCCGTGAAGCAGCGCAGGACAGCGATGGCGCGGTTGACTGCCTCCACCCCACCAGGCGCTTCAGGCTTCGCAATATGGCTTGACGTTCGCATCCCAACCAGTTCTGATAACGGCAACAAGGTTCTATCTGATAGAACAAATGACATGGGGCGGCAACTTGAAGCGACTTCATCTCTCCATCGAGCGAGGCGAGTGAGCCCCGTGGGCGGGAGCCTACGGACGATGAGCGCAGATCCCGGCGATCTCGTCGTCGTCGGCTGCGGCATCGCCGGCCTTTCCGCCGCCGTGTCCGCCCTGCAGAAGGGCCTGGGCGTGACCCTACTGGAGCGCGCCCCGGAAGCCGATTTCGGCGGCAATACCCGCTGGACCGAAGCCTATTGCCGGATGAAGAACGACAGCGAGGTCTCCGACGATTTCGAGGAGGCCTTTGCCCGAAACAGCGGTTGGAACCTGGACCCGAACCTGGTGGCGGAGCTGGGTGGGCCATCCTCGCACTGGCCGGAATGGGTCAAGTCGCACCCGCTGCCCGACCCGGAGCTGATCGCCCGCTTCGCCGACCAGGTGCCACCCACCATCGGCTGGCTGAAGGAGTTCGGGCTGCGTTTCGAACCACAGCCGATCTATCTGCTGACCCAGAACACGCAGCGCATCGCGGCCAAGGGCGGTGGCCTGGCGCTGATCGAGAGGCTGATGCTGGAGGCAAAAGCGCTGGGCGCGAAGGTGCTTTACCGCACCACAGCCATCGACCTGCTGCGCGACGAGGCCGGGCGCGTGACCGGCATCCTGGCCACCGACCCCGAGGGAAGGCGGCAGCGGATCGAGGGCGACAGCGTGGTGCTGGCCTCGGGCGGTTATGAGGGTAATCCGGAGATGCTGACGCATTACCTCGGCGCCATCCGTGCCCGGCATATCCGGCCGGTGGCGCGCGGCGGCTACTATAATCGCGGCGAGGGCATTCGCATGGCGCTGGCCGCAGGCGCCGCTCCCGCCGGCGAATACGGCAGCTACCACGCCGAGCCGGTCGATCCACGCTCGCGCCAGGCCGAGGCGGTGATCTTCATCTGGCCCTACGGGCTGCTGCTCAACCGCCGTGGACTGCGCTTCATTGACGAGGCGCATGGCACCGCGGACGCCACCTACGACAACGTGACCCGCTCCATCGCCGACCAGCCGGATGGTATCTCCTGGGTGATCTTCGACGGTCAGGTGGAGGACATCCCGCAATGGCGTCGCTCCATCCGCTCCGAAGTGCCGCCCCTGGAGGCAGCGACGCTGGACGGGCTGCTGGCGCAGATCGCGGAGATCGACGCCGCCGCCGCTGCCCGCACCATCGCCACCTACAATGCGGCTTGCCCGGAAATCACCGACTACCGGCCGCTGGTGCTGGACGGCAATGCGGCGGTGGGCCTCACCCCACCCAAATCCAACTGGGCGCGCCGAATCGACAAGCCGCCCTTCCGCGCCTTTCCCATCATCTCGACCAATTGCTTCACCTTTGGCGGACTGAAGGTGAACACCGATGCTCAGGTGCTCGACTGCGATGCCAAGGTCATCCCCGGCCTCTACGCGGCGGGTGAGACGGTCGGCATCTACAACAACGTCTATGTCGGCTCGACCTCGGTGCTGCGGGGCGCCGTGTTTGGCCGGCTCGCCGGGCTACATGCGGCCATGAGTTTGCAAGCGCGCGGATAAACCGCGCCACCCCCGGAGAAACGCCACCATGATGAACCGCCGCAACCTCCTGGCCGGCAGCGCAGCGACCCTGCCAATCGGCCTCGCCCTGGCACAGGACGTACCGACCATCAGGATCGGCATCCTGAACGACCAGTCCGGTGCCTATCGCACCAATGGCGGCCCGGGCTCCGTCGCCTGCGCCCGGCTGGCACTGCAGGAATTCGCCGCAGCCAGTGGAGTGCGGGCCGAGATCCTTGTGGCCGACCATCAGGGTCGCCCAGATGTCGGCCTCGCCGCCGCGCGCCGCTGGATCGACCAGGACGGCGTGGACGTCATCATGGATTTCCAAAATTCCGCCATCGCCCTGGCCGTGGCCGGCCTGGTGCGCGAGCGGGACAAGATCGCCATGGTCTGCAACGCCGGCACCACCGATCTGACCGGCCGGGCCTGTTCGCCCAACACCCTGCACTGGGCCTAT
This sequence comes from uncultured Rhodovarius sp., assembly GCA_964244395.1. Lineage (GTDB taxonomy): Bacteria > Pseudomonadota > Alphaproteobacteria > Acetobacterales > Acetobacteraceae > Rhodovarius. Next base: position 10,598 of record CAXTJY010000015.1, on the reverse strand, counting down.
GACACGCACATGCTCGCCAATGTGACCGGCGGCGCGATGGTGCGGGCGGGCGGAGATACATGGTTCTTCATCACCGCCGACTATGCCTTCGGCCATGCGCTGGAGCGCGACACCGCGGCCTTCGTCACCCGCGCCGGGGGGCGCGTCGTCGGCCAGGTGCGCACGCCCTTCCCGAACACCGATTTCTCCTCCGCCCTGCTGGCCGCGCAGGCCAGCCGCGCCAAGGTCATCGGCTTCGCCAATGCGGGCGCCGACCTGGTGAATGCGGTGAAACAGGCGGCCGAATTCGGCGTGACCCGGCGCGGCACCAAGCTTGCCGGGCTCCTCATCCAGATCAACGACATCCATGGTCTTGGCCTGCAGGCGGCTCAGGGCCTGTCCCTCACCGAGAGCTTCTACTGGGACCTGAACGACCGCACCCGCGCATTCACCGCGCGCGTCCTGCCGGGGATGGGCGGTGCCCGGCCGAACATGTCGCAGGCGGCCTGCTACTCGGCCACGTTGCATTATCTGCGCGCGGTGGCGGCCGTGGGGGTGGCTGAGGCCAAGCGGTCGGGCCGCGCCGTGGTGGAGCGGATGCGCGCCGCACCGATGGAAGACGATGTCTTCGGCAGCAGCACGTTGCGACCGGATGGCCGCGTGCTGCACAAGGCTTATCTCTTCGAGGTCAAGACGCCAGAGGAGAGCCGCGCCCCCTGGGACTACTACAAGGTGATAGGCGAAGTGCCGGCGGAGCAGGCCTTCCGGCCGATGGGCGAGGGCGGCTGCAGTCTGCCGGGCTTAATTTAGAGCAGTATCTCGCCATTCTCACAGCCTTGGGCATTGAAATAGTTGGCGCACTCGGCGGCGAACAATAAGGGATAGCGCTTCGCGGATGTTGTTCCGGAGTTCTTCGAGGGTCCGGCCGCTGCTTCCGCAGGAGCTCCTCGAGCTAAATTTCCTTTTCGCCATCGTCAGTTAGTGGCCGCAAGCGGACTGTCCGCTTCGGGAAAGCCATGCAACAAATCAGACCCTGCGCGCTCCGCACAAATGGTCCAGGGTAGAGCCTCGCCAATCCTCTGAGGCCGCCGTAGGGCGCCTCATAGTCTAGGACGCGCCACCCAGGGCCAATGTGGCCCGCGCGGCGCCGGCCAGCAGCGCCTCGATGACGGCGCTGCCAGGCTCAGTGTCCAACGTGTTCTGCGAACCAATAACGCTCAGCGCGAAACGCACGGCGCCGCTCCAGTCCCGGATCGGCGCGGCGGCCGAGGCATAGCCGGTGCCGTCGTCCAGTCGCACCACAACATAGCCGGCCGCCCCCAACTCCTGCCGCGCCGCCTCGGCGAAGGCCGCCGGCGGCTTAACCGCTCGGGGTTCCCGCCCCATCAGGGACTGAGTGACTGAAAGCGGCATGCAGGCGCTGAAAAGCCGGCCCGCGGCGGTGCCGTGCATAGACAGCAGCCCGGTGCGCAGCTCCAGCGCGGAGCGCCAGTCGCCCTCCTGCTTGAACAGGCTGAGCGGCCCGTCCGCCGTCCATGTGGTGACCGCCGCGCTGTGGCCGGTGGCCTCCCGCAGCGCCGTCACCTCGCGTCGCACCACCTCGAAACCATCGATCTGGCGGATCGCGCTCATCCCCAGGCTGACGGCCGAAGGGCCGAGCTGGTAGTGGCCGGCCCGGCCGGCCGCCGATGCCAGACCGGTCCGCACCAGGCTGACGAGGTAGTTGTTGGCGGCGCTGGGCGACATAGCGCTGCGCGCCGCAATCTCGCGCAGCGGCAGGGCGCCGGGGCCGGCCTGCAGCACCTGCAGCAGGCGGTAGGCGATCTCGATCGATTGGATCCCGCGACGGGGCACCGGTTCGGCCATCGGGAACTCCGGCAAGCGGGATTGACAGCACATAGCTTGAACTCCCACGATACAACAAAATAAAAATTCTTCAACTATTTTGAATTTTAAAACTCATGAAACATGAACGTGGGAAAGAACAAACCATGTGGAATCCGCACCACATCCATACCCGTCGTGCCCTGGCGGCCACTGCGTTCTGCGTCGCCGCACCCTGGCGCGCCACCGCACAGGGCGCACCACCCGTGTTTCCGTCCAGGCCCGTCACCATCGTCGTCCCGTTTGCACCGGGCGGTCTGGCCGACGTTACCGCGCGCTTGGTGGCGGACAAGCTGCGGGGCATCCTGGGCGTGCCTACGGTTATCGAGAACCGCCCGGGTGCGGGCGGCATTGCCGGGGCCCGGGCCGTGGCCACCGCGGCACCCGACGGCCACACCCTGCTGCTGGCCAATACCAACCTCGCGATCAATCCCAGCCTGTACCGCAGCCTGCCCTATGAGACCGAAACCGCCTTCGCGCCCGTCATCCTGGCGATCGCGGTGCCCAACGTCATCGTCGTGCGCGCAGACGTGCCGGCGCCGGACCTGGCGGCGCTGATCGCGCTGGCGAAGGCCGCGCCCGGCCGGCTGAACTACGCCTCCGCCGGCGCCGGCACCTTCCCGCATCTGGCAATGGCGCTGTTCATGCAGCGCGCCGGCATCGAGATGACCCATATCCCCTACAACGGCGCGGCGCCGGCAATGACGGCGATCCTCTCGCGGCAGGTGGAGGTGCTGTCGAGCGACCCGCCAGGCGCACTGCCGCAGATCGCCGCCGGCACGCTTCGGCCTCTGGCGGTGACTTCGCCGGCCCGCGTGGCTGCGATGCCAGACGTGCCGACGGCGGCCGAGGCCGGCCTGCCCGGCTTCGAGGCGCTGGCGTGGCAGGGTTTCATGGCGCCAGGCGGCACGCCAGAGCCGGTGATACGCAGCCTGAACGCCGCCATTGCCGCCGCGCTGGCTGCGCCGGACGTGCAGGAACGACTGCTCTCGCAGGGCGTCACCTTTGCCGCCGGTAGCACCCGCGATTTCGCGGACTTCCTGCGCCGCGACATGGCTCGCTGGCAGGTCGCCGTCGCCGCTTCCGGCGCCACGGTGGAGTGATGCAGGAACGACAACTCGGCCGCTCCGGCCTGCGCGTTTCGTCCGTGGGCCTCGGGTGCAACAACATCGGCGGGCGCTGCGACTTCGAAGCGTCATCAGCCGTGGTGCATGCGGCGCTCGATGCGGGGGTGACGCTGTTCGACACCGCCAATGTGTACCCGCGCGGCGCCCGCGGCCGGTCCGAGGAGTTTCTGGGCCGCATCCTGGGAGAGCGTCGAAAGGATATCGTGCTGGCCACCAAGGTCGGCATCCCGATGGATGGCGGCAGGCTGGGCGGCGCATCCCGCGCCACCGTCATGGCCTCGGCGGAGGAGAGCCTGGCCCGGCTCGGCACCGACTGGATCGACCTCTACCAGGTGCATAAATTCGACCCGCTGACGCCGATCGAAGAGACGCTGCGGGCGCTGGACGATCTCGTTCGCCAGGGCAAGGTGCGGTATATTGGCTGCTCACGCTTCGCCGCCTGGCAGGTGGTGGACGCGCTTTGGACATCGCGCCTCGCCAGCGTACACGCCTTCATTTCCTGCCAGGACGAGTACAGCCTGCTGGCGCGCGAGCCTGATCTGGGGCTGCTCGACGCCATGGCAGCGCATGGGCTGGGCATGCTGCCATACTTCCCGCTGGCCAGCGGGCTGCTGACCGGCAAGTACCGCCGTGGCGAGCCGCCGCCCCAGAATGCGCGCTTCGCGACGACCCCCGTGCTCGCCGACCATTTCGTCACCGAGGAGAACTGGCGCGTCGTCGAGGCGCTGGCGGCATTCTGTGCGGGACGCGGGCGCACTTTGCTGGAGCTCGCCTTCTCGTGGCTGCTGGCGCGGCCGGGGGTGGCCAGCGTGATCGCGGGCGCCACCCGTCCCGATCAGATCGGGCAGAACATCGCCGCCTGCGGCTGGGCTTTGAGCCCCGAAGACGTCGCCGAAATCGATCGGATCACCGCACCGCCGCGTGCCGTGCCGGCGCCCTAAATCAGAGGAGAAACCGCATGGCAAACGCCATCAGGCGCATCGTCACCGGCCACGATGCGGCCGGCCGCGCGATCGTCCTGACCGACGGGCCGGCGCCCAATGTGAAGGTCCGCGCGGTGGGCGGCTTCGTCTCCACGCTGCTGTGGGTGACCGACGGCGCACCCGCCGACATCTCCGGCACTGCCGACCTGGCGGCCCGCGAGATCGGCACCGCGCCGCCGCCATCTGGCACCATCCTCCGCATCGTGGATTTCCCGCCGGCACCGGCCGATGCCGCCACGCTGGACCGCGACCGGATGATCCGCGACATGGGCCTGGCACCCGATCACGCCGCCGATGCGCGGCACCCCTTCATGCATCGCACCAAAAGCGTGGACTACGCCCTGATCCTTCAGGGCGAGATCGACTGCTGCTCGATGACTCCGAGGTCCATCTGGTGGCCGGCGACGTTCTCATCCAGCAGGGCACCAACCACGCCTGGGTGAACCGGAGCGGCACCGTGTGCCGTATCGCCTTCGTGCTGGTGGACGCCGATGAACACCCCGCCTTTCGCTGACATGGCTCGGCGCCGCTCCGTGCTGGCCGCGCTGCTGGGGTACCCCGCCCTGGCCCGCGCCCAGGGCGCTGCGCCGGACAACCCGCTGGGCGAGCGCCCCGTCACGCTGATGGTGCCATTCTCGCCGGGCACCACCATCGACCTGCTGGCGCGGCTGATCGCCGAGCATCTGCGCCGCCGCCTGGGCGCGGTGGCCGCGGTGGAGAACAGGGTCGGCGGGAGCGGTACCATCGCCACCCAGGCGGTCGCCCGCGCCCAGCCGGACGGGCGCACGCTGCTGGTGACGACGACGACCTTCGTCACCACGCCCAGCCTGATCCGCGGCATGACCTATGATCCCCTGGCCGATTTCGCGCCGGTGTCGAACCTCGCCTGGGGGCCGGTGGCGCTGTGCGCGCATCCCTCCCTGCCGGTTTCCAGCGTGGCCGAATTCGTCGCCCTGGCGAGGGCCCGGCCGGGGCGGATCGACTATGCCTCGGCCGGCAACGGCTCGCCGCCGCACTTGGCGATGGCGCTGTTCTCGCAGGCCGCCGGGATCGACCTTACCCACGTTCCCTATCGCGGTTCCGCCGGAGCGTTGCAGGACCTGACGGCGGGGACGGTGCCCACCATGGTCGTGCCGCTGAACGCCGCGGTGCCGCTGCGTCGCGATGGGTTCATCCGAATCCTGGCCGTGGCGAGCCCCGCTCGGTCGGACATCGCGCCCGACGTGCCCACCCTGGCCGAGGCGGGCTTTCCAGGGCTGGAGATGGACCTCTGGTACGGGCTTCTGGCACCGGCGCGCACGCCGACGGCCGTGGTGCGCCGGCTCAACGAGGAAATGGCGTTGCTGCTGGCCGAGCCCGCCGTCGGCGCCCTGCTGCGCCAGCAAGGCCTGTCGGCCGCTGCCGGCTCGCCGGAGGCCTTCGGCGCGCTGCTGCTTGGCGAGCGTGACCGGTGGTCGCGGGTGATCCGCACGGCGAACATCACGGAGGAATGAGTCGTTGACAGTCCCGCGTCGCAGTCACAGAATACAACATATCGAAAGACGTTCAACAATATTGGATTTACGCTGAATGGCGAGCCAGGCGGATGCGGCGCGGATCGACAGGGTACACGGCGTCTACACGGTCATCCGCGACATGGACGCGGCCGAGCGCTTCTACGCGGCGGCCTTGGGCATCGCGCCCCGCTTCCGGGACGGTTCGCGCTGGTGCCAGTTCAGGCTGGGCGAAGTGAATTTCGCGCTCGGCGCGCCGGAGGAGGCGGCAGCCGGCGCCGCCGGCAGCATCGCGGTGTTCGAGACCATGGAGCCTGACGCCGCCGCCGCGCGGGTGGCCGAGGCGGGCGGGACCGTGCTGTCGCGGCGCGACATGGGCGCCCACGGCATCGTGGTCACCTGTGCCGACCCGGAACAAAACCTCTTCCAGCTTTTATCCCGCAGTCCGGCCGCCTGACCGGCCTCATCCAGAACAGGAACCGTCCCCATGCAGTTCGGAATCTTCGACCAGAATGACCGCGGCAGCCTCAAGCTGGCCGACCAGTACGAGCAGCGGCTGCGCCTGGCGGCGCTGTACGATGAGCTCGGCTTCGACCGCTACCACATGAGCGAGCATCACGCGACGCCGCTCAGCACCTGCCCGTCGCCCAGCGTCTTCATCGCGGCGCTGACGCAGCGCACGCAGCGGCTGAAGCTCTGCCCGCTGGTCTATCTGCTGCCCACCTACCACCCGCTGCGGCTGGCGGAGGAGATGTGCATGCTCGACCACCTCAGCCGCGGCCGCTTCGAGTTCGGCGTCGGCCGCGGCGCCTCGCCGCACGAGCTTGCAGCCTTCGGCGTGGCGGCGGAGGACACGCGCGAGATGTATGCCGAGGCGCTGGAGATCATTCAGGGCTTCTTCGCCGCCGGCGAATCCTTCAGCCATGCCGGCCGGTTCTGGCAACTCGACGACGTGCCGGTGGAAATCAGGCCGCTGCAGCAGCCGCAGCCGCCGATGTGGTATGCGCTGGCCTCCCCGGACTCCACCGTCTGGCCGGCCCGCAACGGCGTGAACGTGCTTTGTGGCGGGCCGGTCGCCCGGGTGAGAGCGGTGACCGACCGCTACCGGGCGGAGTGGCGCACCGTCCATCCGCAAGGCGGCGAGGAACCGCTGATCGGCGTCAATCGCTACATTCTGGTCGCCGGCACGGACGCCGAGGCGCTGGAGCTAGGCCGGGCCGCCTGGCCGGTCTTCTACCGCCATTTCATGAAGCTCTGGCACAAGCACGGCACCCAGCCGGTCAACGCCAGGCTGCCGACGGAATTCGACCAGCTGCTGGAATCCGGCCAGGCGGTGGCGGGCTCGCCTGCCACGGTGCGCGATGCGCTGCTGCAGCAGGTGCGCGACGGCGGGCTGAACTACCTGATCGGCAATTTCACTTTCGGCGGCCTGGCGCCGGCGGCCACCGAGGCCTCGGTCCGTCTCTACGCCGCCGAGGTGATGCCGGCGCTGCGCGAGACGAGCCCCGTGCTGGCGTGAGCGGCCTGCCCGCCGGCGATGCAGCGCTGCTGGCGGCGGAGCTGCCGCCACTGCGGCAGGTCGAAACCGCGACCGGTAGCGTCGTCGAATACCGTGGGACCGGTCCGGCCGACGCGCCGGCTATCGTGCTGCTGCACGGGGTCGGCTCCAGCTCGGCCGGCTATCGGGCCCAGTTCGTCGGCCTGGCGGACAGCTTTCGCCTCCTTGCCTGGAATGCGCCGGGTTATGGCGGCAGCACGCCCCTGCCGGAAGCCGACCCGACGGCGCTGGACTATGCCGCGGCCCTGGCGGCCTGGCTCGACGCCCTGGGTGTCACACAGCCTGCGCTGCTGGCCGGCAGTTCCTGGGGCAGCGTCATTGCGCTGAACCTGGCGGTGATGGCCCCGGAGCGGGTCGGCCCGCTGGTGCTGTCAGCCCCCAATACCGGGCGCGGCAGCCTGCCGGTACAGGCGCGGGCCGAAGCCCTGGCCGCGCTGCGCCACACCGCGCCTGCACCCACAGATGACCGCGCCGCCGTCGCTGCCCGGCTGCTGGCGCCTCACACCGCGCCGCGTGTGCGCGCGCTGGTCGAGCGCCTGCGCGATGCGCTGACCCCAGGGGGCTGGTCCGCGGCGATGCACATGATGTTCACCACCGACACGCCCTCGCTGATCGGCCGGGCGCGAGGACCGGTGGCGCTGCTGGCTGGCACGCTGGACCAGGTGGCGCCGCTGGAGGCGCATGCGGCGAAGCTGCAGGCAGCCCGCCCGGACGCCGTGATGCATATGTTCGAATGCTGCGGCCACATGCTGAAGCTGGAGGCGCCGGGCCGCTTCAATGATATCCTGCGTGCCATGGCGACGGGCGGCTAACGCCGGCGCCCCGATGAGGAGGGACGGATGAAGAGATTGATTCTCGTGTTGGCGCTGGTCTGCGCCGTTGCACCGGCGCTGGCCCAGCAGGGCCTGCAGCCAGGCGGCGGCCCAGTGCGCATCATCCTGAACAGCGCGCCAGGCAGCGCGGCCGACGCGGTAGCGCGCATCCTGGCGGAACCGCTCGCCGAAATTTTGGGCCAGCCAGTGCTGGTTGAGAATGTCGCCGGCGGTGGGGGCGTCGTGGGCGCCGGCCGCGTCGTGCAATCTCGCCGCGACGGTACGACCATCCTATCTGCGGTCTCGGGCGCGCTCATCGGGCCGATGCTTGACACGACCCTACCTTACCAGATCGGCCGCGACCTCGTGCCGGTTTCCCAGATCACAGCCGCCATGGCCGTCTTCGTGGTGCGCGCGCAGATGCCGGTGGCGACGCTGCAGGAATTCGTGACGCGCTCGCGCGATAGCCGCGAGCTGCTGGCCTTCGGCAATTACGGCTACGGCTCCTCCAGCCACCTCCAGGGCATGCTGCTCGCCCGGCAGACGGGGTTGGAGGTAGAGCCGGTGCCCTTCAACGGCACCTCCCAGTTCATCTCCGAGCTGCTGGGTGGACGGCTGTGCTGCGGCTTCATCGATGTCGGCTCGGCGCGCGAATACATCCGCTCCGGCCAGCTCCGCCCGTTGGGCTCCACCGGGCGACGGCGCGCGCCCGACCTGCCGGAGGTGCCGACGCTGACCGAACTCGGCATCCCCAGCTTCGACCCGCAGATTTGGCAGGGCATGTTCCTGCCGGCCGGCACCCCATCGGCCATCGTGGTCGCCCTGGGTCGCGCGATGGGCGAGGCGGTGCGCCGGCCGGGCCCCAGCGGTTTCATCCGCGGCATCGGCTATGAGCCAATCGGCAGCGCTCCCGAGGAGTTCGCGGCGATGATCGCGCATGACGCGCCGATCTGGCGTCGCATCATCGAGCAGACGGGCGTCCGCATCCGCTGATCGCGGCGCGGACGGGGGCGTCACTCCACGGCGCCGAGCGGCTCCGGGGGGCGCTTCCGCCACATCAGAGTCGCCGACGTTTTTGGTGAACGGGCATCGACTTACGCTGGTATGTGCGGACAAGACTCTAAAATGAAGCCGTATGGTCTGCTGGACAGTACTCATCTGGCGAGGGGCACCTACCGGTTCGTGCCAAGGCGGTGAAGGGCCTCCGGGAGATCCAGCTCGACCGGGCGCGTCTGAGCCCCGATTTCAAAGAACCTTGGGAGGCGTGCCCGGGCGCCCGCGGAGGCGAGCGCCCGGCCCGCGCAGAACTGCTCCTCAAGCAACCCCACGTGAAAGTCGGCCTCGGCCACCCGTACCGCCTGCTTGGCCAGACGGACGGCCTCTGGGGAAAAGGCGGCGATCCGCAACGCCAGCCGCTCAACGAAGGGACCGATCGCCTCCGGGGCCAGGGCGCGATTGACGAGGCCATATCGCTCCGCCCGTTCGGCATCGATGTCTTCGCATCCCAGCAGCATCTCCAGCGCCCGTGCGCGACCGATCAGTCGCGGCAGCCGCTGGGTTCCCCCGCCGCCCGGAACGCAGCCCACAGCCACCTCGAACAGGCAGAAGGCGGCGCGGCCCAGTGCCGCGAAACGCATGTCGAGGGCAAGCGCAAACTCACAGCCGCCGCCCCGGCAGCGGCCTTCGACCATGGCGATCGTGGCCTGCGGCAGCGCATAGAAGAGCTCCCTTACCGCATAGCCCGGGCCAAGCCTGTCGGAGCGCGGTGGCGGCGGCTCGTTCATCCGCTCCAGGAAGGGTGTCGCATCCGTGTGGGCAATGAAGAAGTCAGGGTCCGCGGAGTCGAAGACGATGACGCGCACCTGATCATCCATGGCGACCCTGCGTGCGAACGCCTCCAGATCGCCTCTCAGCCTCTGGTCCAAAAGGTTGATCGGTGGATTGTCGATCGTCACGAAGGCGACGCCTTGCTCCACCCTCACTCGAAGGGTCTCGAACTCGCTGTAGGTCATCGGTCGGCCAGCCCTTCTTTTCAGTAGCCTCGGCCTCGCTCCACGGCGTCGAGCAGCTGCTCACCGCGCCGCAGCCGGTTGAGGTTCTCGAGTATCCGTCGCGCCGAGGCCTCCGGCGTGCTGAGGCCGGCGGAGTGCGGCGTGATCCGGATTGCGGGATGCTGCCAGAAGGGATGGCCGGGCGGCAAAGGTTCGGTGCGGAACACATCGAGCGTGGCGCCGGAGAGATGGCCGGCATCAATCGCCCCCAGCAGGTCCTCTTCAACCATGTGCTCGCCACGTCCGACATTGACGACATGGGCCCCTGCAGGCAGCCGCGCGAAGCATCGTCGGTCGAGGATGCCCTCAGTCGCCCCCGTGCGCGGCAGCGCGCAGACAAGGATATCCGTCTCGGCCAGCATTGCAGCCAGACCCTCCTCCCCTTCATGAGTGAGCATGCCCGGAATACTCCGCGGCGAGCGGCTCCAGCCGCGCACCGGGAAGCCCAGAGCCACCAGATGCCGGGCGGCCATGGCGCCGATCGCTCCCAGACCCAGCAGCCCGATGCGCCGTCTGCCGCCCGGCCCCGCGACGAGCCGCCGCTCCCATCGTCCTTCCCGTTGCAGGCGGTCGAACTGGTCGCTGTCACGCTCCACGCGCAGAGCCGCCAGCACGACGTATCCCGCAACCTGCGCCACCATGTCATCGGTGACCACGCGCACGACCGGGACCGCGGCGGGCAGGTCGGGGTCGGCCAGGATGTGGTCCACC
>CAXTJY010000014.1:14808-16893 GCA_964244395.1 uncultured Rhodovarius sp. | reverse complement strand
AGGTGGGCGCCGCCAAGCTGCGCGGCATGCTACGGCCGGGCGCGGTGCTGAGCGTGACCGCCCGGCTGACGCATGACGGCTCGGGCTACGCCGTGCTGACCGGGCGCATCGACAGCGGCGGTCAGATGGCGGCCGAGGCCGAGTTCACTTTGAGAACCCTGCCCTTCCCGGACGATGCGCTGGCGGCGTTGGTGCGTGGCCGGGGCGCCGAGCTGGGTCTCTTGTGAACACCGTGGTGATCACCGGCGTCGGTCTTGTCACCTCGCTCGGGGTGGGGCGGGAGGCGCATTTGTCGCTCGGCCCGCGGGTGCTGGACGAGGTCGCTTTCGCGCCCTGGCCGGTCCACCCCATGCCAGCGCTGTCGATGGACGCTGCCATCCCGCGAAAAGAGTATCGCCAGATGGAGAATTTCCAGCGTCTGGGCACCTATGCCGCCGGCCTGGCGCTGGCCGATGCGGGCGCGAGCGCCCTGGTCGCCGGCATGGATCTGGTGGTGGCGGCCGGCGGCGGCGAGCGTGACGCCGTGTTGGACGAGGCGATCCAGTCGGAACTCGCCGGCATCCCGCCGGAGCGGCGCGAGGCGCATGTGCATCACCGGCTGGCGCATGGGCTGCGGCCCACCTTGTTCCTGGCGCAACTGCCCAATCTGCTGGCGGGATCGATTTCCATCGTGCACGGCGTCGCCGGCTCCTCCCGGACCCTGATGGGGGAGGAAGGGGCCGGGGCCGAGGCAGTGCGGGTGGCGGCGGCCCGGGTGGCGGCGGGGACGTCGGCCATGGTGCTGGTGGGTGCCGCCAGCCAACCCGCGCGGTGGGAAACGCTGCTGATGTATGGCGCCTTCCTGCATGAGGGCGATTGGACCCCCACTGCGACGCGCCCCGGCATGGTTTTGGGCTGCCAGGCCGCCTTCCTGTTGCTGGAGGATGCCGGCCACGCGGCGGCCCGTGGCGCGCCCATGCTGGCCACCCTGCGCGATGTGCAGGCGGATGCCCGGCGCGTGGAGGTTGGGCCGCCCGGCCTGAACGTCTCGCCGCGGCAGGGGCCGGCCATGGGGAGGGATGAGTGGCTGGCCGACGCGATCGGCGCGGGGCTGGAGGCGGCCTTTCCCGTCGGCATCGCGTTGGCTGCGCTGCGCGCGGCGGCGGGCGGCGGGGCCAGCCGGGTGCATGGCTTCGGGCATGATTACGGCGCGTTCTCGGCCATTGTGGAACCAGCGCCGGGTGGCCCGCCGGGGGGGGCGGCATGAAGGACCATCTCGGCCGCCCCCGCATCGCCGTCACCGGCATTGGCCTGGTCACCGCGCTGGGGCTGGACGCGGCGACGAGCTGGGCCGGGCTGCTCGCCGGCCGCTCGGGCATCCGCGCCATCACCCGCTTCGACGCCGCGGGCATGCGCAGCCGGATCGGCGCCTGCGTCGATCTGCCCGGCGACATGCCGGGGGCGCCGTTGCCGGCGGCCGACCGCATTGCCGCCATGGGCGGGCTGGCATTGGCCGAGGCGGTGACCCAGTCAGGCCTGCCGCATCCCTTCCCGGGCCCGCTCAGCCTGGGTCTGCCGCCCGTCGAGGTGGAATGGCCGCTGCGGCAGACGCTTGCTGCCGCGGGCGGACCGGACCACCCCGCGCTGGTGGCCGCGGGGGCGCGGCTGATGCCGGGCGGCCACCCCTTCATCACCCCGGCGCGCCACCTGGCCGCCCGCTTCGGCACCACCGGCATGCCGCAATCCGTCACCACGGCCTGTGCCTCCGGCGCCTCGGCGATCCAGCTGGCGGTGGAGGCCATCCGCCGCGGCGAGACGGACGCGGCGCTGACCGGCGGCGCCGAGGCGTCGATGACGCCGGAGACGATGATCCGCTTCTCGCTGCTGCAGGCGCTGTCCAGCCGCAACGACCCGCCCGAGGCCGCCTCCCGCCCTTTCACCCTGTCGCGCGACGGGTTCGTGATGGGTGATGGCGCCGCCGGACTGGTGCTGGAGAACATGGCCACGGCGCGCGCCCGCGGGGCGGTGGTGCTGGGCGAGATCTTGGGCGTGGGCGAGCGGGCGGCTGGCCGACCTCGACCTTCGCCAGCGGATCACCAAGAACAA
>CAXTJY010000014.1:0-14798 GCA_964244395.1 uncultured Rhodovarius sp. | reverse complement strand
ATCAGCACTTCGCCGACGCTCTCGCCCTCGAACGGCACGTGACCCGTGAGCATTTCGAAGAGGATAATGCCAAGTGCGTATGTATCGATCTCTCGGCCGTACCGGCCGTTGGCGATTTCCGGCGCCATGACTGCCGCGCTGCGTGATGCCGGGCTGCCGCCGGACGAGATCGGCTACGTCAACGCGCACGGCACTTCGACGCCGGAGAATGACCGGATGGAAGCGCTGGCGCTGCACCAGGTCTTCGGCGAGGTGTGCCCGCCGATCTCCTCCACCAAGTCGATGCTGGGGCACACGCTGTCCGCCGCCGGCGCGATCGAGGCGGTGATCTGCCTGCTGGCGCTGCGCGACCAGATGCTGCCACCGACGATCAATCAGACGGACACGGATATGGCGCTGGGGCTGGATGTGGTGCCGGATGTGGCGCGGGCACATGGGTTCCGGGCGGCCCTGTCGAACAGCTTTGGGTTTGGCGGGCAGAATGTGTGCGTAGTGGTGGGGAAGTAGCAGGGGCTCCGCCCCCACACTGGGTGAGAACCCCAGCTTTCTGCATGTCCGGTCAGATGGGGGCGCCGCGGGCTTGGTTCAGGGCCAGGAGCGCGGCCAGAGCGTCGGCCTCGGTGATGTCGATTGGCCAGCTATAGGCGGCGGCTACGGCGGCATCGAGCTTCATGTGCAGGGCATCCAGCCAGGCGCCCTCCGGGGTGCCGCGCATGTTGTAGAGGTTGGTGAGGGTACGGGCAGCCAGACGCTTCGCATCCTTCGGGAAGCGCAACACGATGCGACCGGGGAAGCCGGGCACCACCTCGGGCACGCGGGTGACGAGGTCGGGCGGGTTGAGCCAGGCCTCGCGCTTTTCCATCAGTGCGCGCGCGGCCGCGGCTATGGCGATGGCGTGGGGGTCGGCCGCGTAGTCGGCGGCGGGGATGTTGGGGGTCAGGTGCTTGGGGAAGGGGAAGGTTTCGAAGGTGGTGGTGGGGGTGTAGCGGGGGCGGTCCTCCAGAGAGGTGCCGGTGCGCAGCGACCAGGCTTGGTGGAAGCGGCTGTGTAGGATGCCCATGGTGGTGTTGTCGTCGCGGGCGATGGCGATCGTGGCGCTATCGGCAAGCACAGCGGATGGGGCCCATACGAAAGTTCTATGTTTGGCCACACGCGGGGTGAGGATGTAGCGACCCAGTCCGTTCAAAATGAACCGCATTCCGCTGCGTGTCTCCGCGTGCCGCCACCAGCGTTATCTGTATAGCTCACGCGCATTCATGGCGCGAAGCGGCTGCACGTTTGCAACCAAGTGCGCGTAGGGCGCCGAAAAATACGCCGCGTCTTCCAAAGTCATGCTTGTGCCGAAATCGATAATCCACCGGTCAGCGGGACGTTGGGTCAAATCCCGTCCATTCCAGTAGGGCCGCAGCACGCCTGCATTGCCCAACCCGTTGGCGTTGGCCGGCGACAGTAGCCAACGCCGCGCCTGTTCCCCCTCCACGTCGAACGGCCCGGCCGGCGTTACCCCCATGAAGCTGATGCCGGCATTCTCCCGCAGCCGCCGGCCGGCGGTGAGGTCGGAAGCTGCGGCCGTCAGGTCGGCATGGATGCTCGGCACCCCCGCGCCATCCAACCGGGCCGGTACGCCCGCACCGCCGAAGCACACCAGCGAAACCCGCACCGCCGCCCCGTCCAACACCCATGGTTCGTCTGACCACGCTTCGAACACGCTTCCTTGTTCACTGATGCGACCGAGCACATGGCGGTTGACCCCGCCCCGGATGCTGTTGGTGGCGACGAAGCCCGCCGGCCCCAGCCGGCCCAGCCGCTGCGCCTCGCGTGCCTGCTCGAACCAGTAGCAGACGAGGTCGGCTTCCGGCGGCACCCGGCCTTTGAAGGCCGCGAAGGTCGCCTCTACCATCGCATTCCCCAGCCGCCTTCGCAGCAGTTTGCCGCCCAGGAAAGGTGGATTGCCCACCGCCACATCGGCGACTGGCCATTCCAGCGCCCGGCCTTGATCGTCGAGCAACGCATTCCTGCATTCGATCTGGTCCAGCGCCTTCAGCATCGGGTCCTTCGGCAGTGCATAGCCATGTTCCTGCAGCCATTGCAGGTATCCGATCCACACGCTGACCCGCGCCAGTTCGGCGGCATAGGGGTTCAGCTCGATCCCCATCACCGCTTCCGGCCCCACCCCCGGCACCGCCCGCTCCCCGGAAAACTGCTCTGCTTCCAGGATCGCGCGGTGTTCCACGTCCAGCAGCGCGCCCAACGCGACATACAAAAAGTTGCCGCTGCCGCAGGCGGGGTCGAGGATGCGGAAGGCGCGGAGCCGGGCCTGGAAGCCGGCCAGCTCTTCCCCCGCGGCCGCCCGCGCCGCTGCCCGCCGCGCGGCCACGCCGGCAGGCTCTTGCGGCAGCGGCGGCGGCAATGCCGCGGTCGCGGCCCCCATCCGCGCCAGGGCCGCCGCCCATTCCTCCAGCAGCGGCCGCACCACCACCGGCTCCACGATCAGCATGATCTTCGCCCGGTCGGTATAATGGGCGCCGAGCCGGGCGCGCTCATCCGCCTCCAGCCCGCGTTCGAACAGCGTGCCCAGAATGGCGACATCCACCTGGCTCCAATCCCGTTCCTCCAGCGCACGGCGCAGGGTGTTGAGCTGGATGGCGTTGAGCGGCAGCGCCTTGGCGTCCTCGAACAGGGTGCCGTTGAACCAGGGCACCTGCTTGAAGCCGACCATGCCGCCCGGGAAGGCCATCGCCCGGAACAGGGCTTCACAGAACGTCCGGAACATCGCGGGCTCTCGCCGCGCCGCCTCGACCATCTCCGCCATCAACCCTGATGGCAGCAGCCCGGACGAGTTGGCGAAGAGGCAGAACACCAAGCGATTGACGAAATGCGCCGCGTCCTTGAGGTCGTGCCCGGCTTTCTTCAGGGTGCGGATGAGTTCGGAAAAATCCGACGCCACCTCCGTGGTCAGCTGCTGGCGGGTGGTCTTGGGCTTGAGTTGCTCCGGGTCCGTGAAGACATGGCGCAGGATGCGCTGCCACCGGATGAGATCCATCTCCGACAATGGGATGGTGTAGGTTTCGGTCTTGAAGTTGGTCCAGTTCGTGCGGATGACGATCTGGTTGATGTCGCTGGTGATGAGCAGTGGAGGGTTGTTCAAAGCGGCGGCGTATTGCAGCAGCTTGTTGTAGGCGGCTTTCAGCGGCACGCCCGGCGATTTGTATTCCAGGCGAAGTGGCCGGCGTTCCATACATCGGCCCAACCATCGCCGCCGCCATGCAGCCGCACGCCCTTCTCGAAGGCGTAGCTCAGGCCGCTGGGGTCGCCATCGGTCGGGTTGGCCACCCCCAGCAGGGCACAGAGTCATTGAAATGCGACTGCGAAGCCTGCTTCTCGTTCAGCGCGGTGTCGTTCCATTTGGCGATGAAGGCGGCCGGGGTCACTCGCGTTGACCTTGACCTTTTAGCCAAAACGTCCTAGGAATACAAGTGCTGTTTGACATCCGCATCCGCCCCCCGCATCGCCCTCACGGGCGCCGCGCCGAATTTGTCCCAATACCGCGAGTCGGCGGAAATCCGCCATTCTCCAAATTTGTCCGAAAGCATCGCTTGAACATCGGAGATGCAAGAAGCTGGGTCCAGGGGCAGAGCCCCTGGCGCCTGATCATCCCGCCAGCGCCCGCCGCGCCGCCTCTGCCAGGAACCCACTCGCCGCCGGCAGCACGTCGTCGCAGAAGTCGTATCCGGCATTGTGCAGTTCCCGCCCGCCTTCCGCCGGCCCGTTGCCGATCCATACGAAGGCTCCCGGCACCTCGTTCAGGAACCAGGAGAAGTCCTCGCCGGTCATCGCCGGCGCCATGTCTCGCCGCAGCGGTGCCACGGCAGCAGCCGCGCCCGCAGCCAGCTCCCGCTCCGCCGGCGAGTTCGCGGTCACCGCCACGCCGCGGCGGAAGCCGACCGTCGCGGTGAGCCCAAAGGCCGCCGCTATTCCGGCGCCGACTTGGCGGATGCGCTCCTCGATGAAGTCGCCGACCGCCTCGTCGAGCCAGCGCGCAGTGCCCAGCAGCTCGGCGGCGCCGGCGATCTGGTTTTGCGCCTCGCCGGCGCGGGCCACGGTCACGCTCACCACGCCGCTGGCCAGCGGGTCCAGGTTGCGGGCCACGATACCTTGCAGCGCCACGATGGCGTGGCCCAGCCCCAGCATGGGGTCGCGCGTCATGTGCGGCAGCGCGGCATGGCCGGAATGGCCTTCGAAGCGCAGGTCGAAGCGCGCGCCGGCGGCCATCACCGCCCGGTCATGCACCGCGATGGTGCCGACCGGCAGGCCGGGCCAGTTGTGCCAGCCGAAGATGCGCTCCATCGGGAAGCGCTGGAACAGCCCGTCGGCGATCATCGCGCGGGCGCCGCCGCCGCCCTCCTCAGCCGGTACCGGACCAGCTCTGGTCGTCGAGCAGCAGCTTGGCGGCACCCAGCAGCGCGGTGGTGTGGCCGTCATGGCCGCAGGCATGCATGACGCCGGGATTGGTGCTGGCCCAGGGCAGCGTCGTGTTGGTCTCCTGGATCGGCAGCGCATCCATGTCGGCGCGCAGCCCGACCGAGCGATTGCCGCCGCGCCGCAGCGTTGCCACCACGCCATGCCCGCCCACGCCGGGGGCGATCTCGGTCACGCCCAGCTCGCGCAGTTTCTCCACCACGAAAGCCGCGGTGTGCTCCTCATGCAGGGTCAGGCCGGGGTTGGCGTGCAGGTGGCGGCGCCACGCCGCCAGGCGCTGATGCAGGTCTGGGTCCATGGCCAAGGCTACGGCGCGCGGCGGTGGTTGCCCAGGGGGATGCAGGGCCGCGCCGGCAAGGGGTTGTTCAGCTTTGTTCGCCATGGTGGGCGCGATCCCAAGAAACCCCCGTCCACGGCGGCACCGATGCCCAATTCCTCGACCCCAGCTCTATCGATGGTCAGCGCCATGGCCCATGCGCGGGCCGCCTTCACATCCTTGCAGCAGCACTCGCTGACGCCGGTGCCGCTGCATTACGGCATTTGGTTCGAGCACCACGCCGCCACCCGGCCGGAGCTCTGCGCCGCGCTGGAGGAAGCCGTCGCCCTCGGCAAGATCAGCGAGGCGCTGATGCGCGAACTGCACGGCCGATACCTGGAGACGCTGCCGGAATTCACCGCGCTGGGTGAGGCGCTGGCCGAACTCAGCGGTACGCTGAAGGAGGCGCTTGGCACCATGGCCAGCCATGGGGCCGACACGGCGGCCTTCAGCGACGCGCTGGAGGAGCTGTCCGCCGAAGCGCTGAACGATCCGCAGCGGGTCCGCCCAACACTGATTCGCCTGGCAGAGCAGGCCCGGATGATGACCCGGCGCAGCCTCGACATGGGCCGCCGCATCGAGCAGTCCAGCACCCAGATCGAGGCGTTGCGCGCCGAGCTGGAGGACGCCCGGACCGGGCTGTCCAACCGGCGCGCTTTCGACGAGCGGCTGGGCCGGCTGGCGCGTGAGGCGGCGGCCAGCGGCCAGCCGCTGGCGCTGATCCTGATCGATATCGATCACTTTAAGTCAGTCAACGACCGCTTCGGCCATCCGGTGGGCGATGCGCTGCTGCGCCGCACCGCCAGCACGCTGAACGCGACGCTGCGCGAGCATGGCCGCGCCGCGCGCTTTGGCGGCGAGGAATTCGCGGTGCTGCTGCCCGGCACGGGGTCAGACGAAGCGCTGGAGATGGCGGAGTCGCTGCGCCGCGCGGTGGCGGCGCAGAGCTTCGCGCTGCGCACCTCCGGCACCCGGCTCGGCAACGTGACGGTGTCCTTGGGAGTGGCCATGCTTCGCCCGGGCGAAGACGAGGCCGGGCTGACCGAGCGGGCGGATGCCGCGCTCTACCGGGCCAAGCAGGAGGGTCGCAACCGTTGCTGCCTCGACGGAAAGCCCGCGGCGGCGGCGGCGGCAGCCCAGCCGGCCGTGAAGGCCAGGGTGTGGAGCTGACTACAGGCTGCGGCTGACGACGCGCTCGATCTCGGCCCGCACTGCGCGTTCGACGATGCCCGGCAAATGCAGGTCGAGCCATTCCTTCAGGATCGGCCGGATCTCTTCACGCACGACATCCTCGATGCTGGGACCACCCCGGGTGACGGTGGCGGCGCGCTCCTGACTGACGGCGCGCAGCAGCTGCCCCATCGAGGCAGCGGCGGCAGCTGCGGCGGCGGGCGCCACCAAATCTTGCTCAGGCATCTGCGGCGGCTCCGGACGGGCGGCGGGTTCGGCGGTGACGGGACGCGGTGGCTCGATCGCGGTCGGGGGAGCCGGTGGCGGGGCTGGCGGGGGCAGTGGCAGCTCCATCACGGTGTCCGCCACCGGTTCCGGGGGTGGGACGAGATGGACACCGGGCGGTGGCTCCGCCACCAGCATCTCCTCAGTCAGCATCAGGGGCTCCGGTGGCGGCGCGGGAGAGGTGGCCGGGGCGCCGGGCGCGTCATCCTCGTTCAGGATCTTGCGGATCGAGGCCAGGATGTCGTCCATCGAAGGCTCGGCCCCCGATTTGGGCTGTGACTTGGCTTTTTCGCTCATGGCATCATCCCCCCGCCGGATTCATCGCTGGCTGGGCCGCGCGTAGTCGCCCAGCCCCACCCAGCGGTCGCGCACCGCATTATAGTACTGCCGCATGTCGTAATACTCGACAGGTAGGCCGAGATCCTGCGCCGTCAGCCGCCCCACCGCGGAGGCCACGCTGTAGGACCCCGTAATGTTGTCGGCCAGGGCGCGCACCAGCGTGACGCGGGCGTTCAACAATTCCTGCTCGGCGTTCAGCACGTCAAGCGTGGTGCGGCTGCCGACGATGGCTTCGCGCTGCACGCCGTCCAGCGCGATCTCGGCGGCGCGAATCTGCGCCCGCACGCTGTCCACCTGGGCGCGGGTGCTGCGCAGCGTCTCCCACGAGCTGACAGCCTGCTGCACGGCCACCGCGCGAGCATCATCGACGAGCGACCGGGCCTGCTGCGCCTGCTGCCGCGCCTGCCGCACGAGGCTGTATTCGGAGCCACCCTGGTACAGCGGCACTGACAGGTTGGCGGTCACCTGGCCGCCAGTCTGGCGGGTGTGCGGCCCGGAGGAGTTGTCGTTGCGGAAGGCTTGGCTGGTGACGCTGACGGTAGGCAGCAGCGTGGACATCTGTATGTCGATATTGTCGCGCGCCGAGGCCTCGTCGAACAGGGCGGCCACCACCGAGGGGTTGTTGCGCGAGGCCAGTTCGCGCGCCTGGTCCTGGCTTCCCACCGGGGTCCGCAGCGGCTGCGGTGCGACCAGGCGTTCCGGCGCGCTGCCCACCAGGCGCTGGAAGGTGGCGCGCGACGTCTGCAACTGGCCCTCGGCCTGGCTCCGCGCGGCGCGGGCGCCTGCCAGGCGAGACTCGGCCTGCGCCACGTCCGTGCGGGTGATCTCGCCGACCCGGAAGCGTTCGTTGGTGGCCTGCAGCTGCCTGGTCAGCACCTGCTCGTTGTTGATGTTGAGCCGCACTTCCTCCTGGAAGCGGATGACGGAGATGTAGGCGTTGGTGGTGTCGCTCATCACCGTCTGCTCGGTGCCGTAGAGGCGCGCGCGCTGCGCCAGCACCTGGTTCTCGGCGCGGCGCACGCTGGCCACGGTGCGGCCGCCACGGAAGATCGGCTGCGTCAGCGTGGCTTGCGCGGCACCCGGCGACCGCTCCTGC
The DNA here is from genome assembly GCA_964244395.1 of uncultured Rhodovarius sp. Lineage (GTDB taxonomy): Bacteria > Pseudomonadota > Alphaproteobacteria > Acetobacterales > Acetobacteraceae > Rhodovarius. Next base: position 7,113 of record CAXTJY010000014.1, on the reverse strand, counting down.
CGGATGGTCGTGGAGATATTGCCAGTCACCGCCTGGCCGGCCGGGTTCACCACCACGCCGGTCGGATCGCGGAAGAAGGAACTGCCGTCGGTGCGGAAGGACTGCACCTGGCTGCGAATGCGCTGATCGACGGCGCCGAAACTTCCCTGCAGCACCACTGTCGGCCGCCAGCCGGCCAGCGCCTGCGGCACGTTCTCATCGATCGCGCGCAGCTGCGCGCGTGCCGCCAACAGGGTGGTGTTGTTGGAATAGGCGGCCGACAGCGCATCCTGCAACGTCTGCGCCTGGGCACCGCCCAGGGTGAGACCGATGGCGATGAGGCCGGGCATTCCGCGTGAGATCAGCTTCGTCATGGCGTCATCCTAGAAGAATCCGCGGCGCGCGTCAGCCTCGACGCGACCAGGGGTGACAATGGTGGCTTGGGCGTGGCGCGCAACCCAGGTTTCATGACGATGGCGAATGGGCGGCCGGGGTCTGCCCAATTCCTGTGCCATCCTTTCGGAGTCAGAAGACGAAACCGGGCGCCGGCGCGAAGCCGGGCAGCATGGGCGCGGCGGCGTCCATGATCGGGGTCAGAAACAGCCGCCCCTGCAGCTTGCGGCCCAGCATCGCGGCGGCGACCCGGCCGCCCTGGGTGAACACGCCAGCCAGGCGGCCGCCTTCGGCCAGCTGCGCCTCCAGGCCTGCCGGCACCGCCGCCACCGCGCCGTCGAGCAGGATGATGTCGTAGGGCGCGCCGTCGGGATGACCGGCGGCCAAGGCGCCCTCCACCAGCCTGGGCCTGGCCCCCGGCAGGGCGGCGGCCAGCGCCGGATGAGCCTGGTCCAGCAGGCCCCTATCTTCCTCCAGCCCGGTGACCACCAGGCCCATATCTGCCAGCACGGCGGCGCCGTAACCGGTGCCGGCCCCCACCACGAGCGCCGATTCGCCCAACGCCGGCGCCAGCGCCTGGATGAGGCGGGCCAGCACCATCGGGGCCATCATAGACCGGCCGGCGGCCATGGGCACCGCATCATCGGCATAGGCGCGGGCCCGACTGCCTGACGGGACGAACGCCTCGCGCGGCAACCGGCCCATGGCGGCCAGCAACCGCGCATCGGTCACTTTGTTGGGCCTCAATTGCCCATCCAGCATGAATTTGCGTGCCGCCCCGTCCGTCATGCCAAGCCCTGAAACTGTGCGCTGCCTTATACCGGCAGGGGGTGGTGCTTGACCATGGGCGAGCCGCACCCGATAGAAGGTGCGTGAGGTCCGATGGCCGATTGGTTAGGCACGGGACTGCAAATCCCCCTAGGGCGGTTCGATTCCGCCTCGGACCTCCACCTTGTGGAAGCGACGCGCGGTTGTTATAGGGCCGCACGGCTGATCCGGCGTGGCGCAGCGGTAGCGCAGCGGACTGTTAATCCGTTGGTCGCTGGTTCGAATCCAGCCGCCGGAGCCAGGCTGCCCGACTGAGCTTGACCCCCCACTGACCACCTGCCCCTTCGCCAACTGCTGGCCGAACATCCGCGTGCCTTCGTCTTCTGGCTGCTTCGTCACTTCAGCACAGGTTGGTCATGAGTCTCACCCTTCCGCCCAGCACCGACTTCGGCAACTCGATCCAAACCGCAAACACCGCCGAGACCGTCGTCGCAGGCTACCGCCTGATCGGCACCAGCTACACCTTCTTCGGCCGCATCCTGGCCCAGGGCGGGAACGATCTGCTGCTGGTCGACACCACCATCCCGGCCGGGGCCACCCCGCGCTATGCCAGCCTGCTCAACGGCGAGGATGGCGACGACCGCGCCTACGGCTACATCGAGGACGACGTCCTGCTGGGCGGGCTCGGCAACGATCTGCTGGATGGCGGCGCCGGCGCCGACTGGATGAACGGCGAGAACGACAACGACACCCTGATTGGCGGCCTCGGCAACGACACACTCGACGGCGGCGACGGCCAGGACAGCCTGAGCGGCGGCGACGGCGACGACACCCTCGTCCTGCAATTCGGCACCGCCGGGGACGTCATCGACGGCGGCGACGGCATCGACCGGCTGCTCATCAACACCCTGACCATCCACGACACCGACTTCATCGCCGGCGTCGAGATCATCCAGGTCATGGGGGTGAATCCATTCGGCGGAACGACACCCAATTTCGGCACCGCCGCCGCCGACCGGCTCGACTTCCGCCGATTCCAGCTCCTCGCCGCCAATGGCGTCAACCTGGGCACGCTGACCCTCGATGCCGGCGATGGCGACGACCTGATGATGGGTGGTGCCGGCTACAACCGGCTGCGCGGCGGCACCGGCAACGACCAGATTTGGGGCGGCAACGGCGATGACAGCCTGACCGGCGGCAACGGTGACGACCTCCTCCAGGGCGATGCGGGAAGCGACTTGTTGAACGGCGGCGATGGCGCCGACACCCTGCTGGGCGGCGATGGCGACGACTTCCTGCGCCTCGACTTCGACACGCAGGGCGACGTGATCGACGGCGGCGACGGCGTCGATTACCTGCGCATCGATCAGATCAGCATCACCAGCACCGCCATCCTGACCGGCATCGAGTTCATCGTGGTCACTGGCGAGCTCAACTACGGCACCGACCAGGCGGATGTGCTGGATTTCCGTCCGTTCAACGTCATCTTCGACGACATCAGCCTGCCCCCTGCCTACCTGGCCTTCGCCCTGGGCGAGGGCAACGACCTCCTCTTCGGCAGCGGCAACGGCGACATCCTGCTGGGCGGCCCAGGCGATGATGCCATCGACGCCTATGGCGGCAACGATCTGGTCGCGGGCGAAAATGGCGACGACCAGCTCTACGGCGCCAATGGCGACGATACGCTGATCGGCGGCGATGGGGCCGACAGGCTCGATGGCGGCGCCGGCAACGATACCTATTTCGTGGACAGTTTGGGTGACGTGGTCGTCGAGTATGACGGCCAGGGGATCGACAACGTGACGTTCAGCGTCACCGGCACGCTGATGGCGAATGTCGAGATCGGCTATCTCGCGGGCCTCGCGACCGAACTGTCAGGCGCCGGCGGCGACGATCAGCTCGTCGCCAATGCGGGACTGGGCAGCCTGTTGCGCGGCGGTGGCGGCGGCGATGTGCTGTGGGGCAGCGCCCTGGCCGACGTGCTGCTGGGCGAGGTGGGTGACGACATACTGCGCGGCCAGGGCGGCGCCGACACCATGGTGGGCGGCGACGGTAACGACCAGTACGTGATCGATGGCGCGGCGGCCGAGATCTTCGAGCTGGCGGGCGGCGGCCAGGACACCGTGTGGGTCGCGGTGACCGGCTACGTGGTGCCGCAGGAGGTGGAAGTGACCCGCCTGGTCGCCTCTGACGCTACCCTGACCGGCAATGCTGCGGCAAACGTCATGACCACCGGCGGCGCCGGCACCCGGCTGGACGGCCTGGATGGCGACGATCAGCTGTGGGGCAGCGCGGGGGCCGACACCCTCGATGGCGGAGCCGGCGACGACATCATGCGTGGCCAGGGCGGGCCCGACAGCTTCATCGGCGGCGTCGGCAACGACCAGTTCGTGGTCTTCGACGCCGCCTCGTTCATCCTGGAGAGCGCCGACGGAGGCTACGACATCGCCTATATCGGCGCGTCTGGCATGACGCTGTCCGACAACGTGGAGGTCGGCCAGCTCTTCGGCTCGGCGATCAGCCTGACCGGCAGCGATGGCGGCGAAAACCTGGTCGCCAATAGCGTGCTTCGGAGCTTCCTCGACGGCAGGGGCGGCAACGACATCCTGTGGGGCAGCGAGCTGGGCGATACATTTCGCGGTGGCACCGGCGACGACATCATCTACGCCTATGGCGGCGCCGATCGTTTCGTCTTCGAGGCGGGGTCCGGCTTCGACCAGATCAGCGGCTTCGACCGAGCGCAGGGCATGAAGATCGATCTGACGGCGTGGGGCACCAGCTTCGCGGCCATCGAGGCGGCCTTCACCTATGGCGGTGGGAATGGCCAGGTGAACATCGGTGCCGACCGTGCCCTGGTCTATGGCGTGACCGGCTTCGTGGCCGAGGATTTTCTCTTCTGAACAGCGGCCTCAGCCACGCCCCAACAACACCAGCACCACCCCGGCTACGACCACCAGCGCCCCGATCCGGTCGTGCGTCTTCACGCTCTCCCGCAGATAGAACCGGCTGACCAGCAGGGTGAAGATGATCTCCACCTGCCCCACCGCGCGCACCAACGCCACCGGCGCCAGCGCGAAGGCCGAGAACCAGCAGCCGGAGCCGCAGGCCGACAACGCCCCCACCCACACCGAGTCGCGCCAGCTCGCGAACACCCGGGCCATCTCCTGCGGTTCCCGCAGCAGCAGGTAGCCGCCCTGCATCACCGTCTGCATGGCGTTGATCACCACAAGGCAGACCAGCGCGTTCAACACCAAATCGCTGCCCGGCAGCGCCATGTTGGCGGATTTGATGAAGACCGAGCACACTGCGAAGCAGAACCCCGCCGCCACGCCCAGCAGTGCCGCCGGCTGCATGGTCGCCTCGATCAGCCCGCGAGCAGAGAGGTTCCGCCCCGCCAGCGACAGGTACAGCACACCCCCGACCGAGACGAGGATGCCGAGCCAGGAAAGCCACGAGAGCGTTTCCCCGAGCAGGATCATGGCGATCACGCTGGCCTGGATCGCCTCGGTCTTGGAATAGGCGGTGCCGACGGCGAAGCCGCGGCTGGAAAAACTCATGATGAGCAGGTTGGTGCCAAGGATCTGCCCCAGCCCGCCCGCGGCGCAGAATGCCAGGAATGGCCAGGAGAAAGCGCCGACATAGCCGCCGAAGAGGAAGAAATACGCCCCCAGGATCAGCAGGCCGGCCGGCACGCCATACAGGTATCGCACCACCCCGGCCCCGTTGACCGAGAGCTGGCCGCGCAGCTTCTGCTGCTTGGCGGTGCGCCAGCACTGGAAGCCGGCGGCCGAGACCGTGAAGAGGATCCAACTGGCGATCACGACCGGCGCGTCAGCCCCCAGCCAGGCGCCTCGGCGGCCAGGCCGGCCAGGCCGGAGGCGGCCAGCATCTCCACTGTCCGGGCCTCGGCCTCCGCCACGATCTCCGCCTGGTTCGGGATCACCCGATCGCGCATCAGCACCTCGCCGCCCACCACCACGTCGCGCACATCCGAGCCCGAGGCAAAGCACACGACGCGCCAGACCGGCATATTGGCCGGCGCCATGTGCGGCGCGGTCAGGTCCACGGTGATGATGTCGGCGGCCATGCCGGGCGCCAGCGCGCCCAGATCGGGCCGGCCCAGGGCGCGGGCGGCATCCACCGTCACCATCTCCAGCACCCTGCCGGGCGGTAGGAGGGTGTCGTCGGCGGCCGCACGCTGGGCGTAGCGCCGCGCCATGACCATGTGGCGGAACAGGTCGGTCGAGCGGTCCGGCGCCGTGCCGTCGCTACCGATGACGACGTTGACCCCGGCATCGAGCAGCCGCACGACAGGGCAGAAGCCGCGCACGGCGGCGATGGCGGTCGGGTTGTGCACGACATGCGCGCCGGTGGCCGCCAGAGCGGCGATGTCGGCATCGGTGAGGTCGGTGCAGTGCGACAGGAAGGCGTTGGGCGCGAGCAGGCCGAAATCCCGATGCGCCTCGGCAATGGAACCGTCACGATGGCCGTCCTGGTGGAACAGCGTGCCGTGTTTTGCGGCCAAGGCCAGCATGTCTTCGCCCTGCCTAAGGATCAGCGCGCGGTAGGCCTCGTCACCGCGGAACACCGGCATCATGGTGCACAGGCTTTGTCGCCCATGCCTGTGCAGCGCGGCGAACAACGCCCGCATCACCTCGATCTGCTGCTCGGCGCTGACCGGCTGGCCGTCGTAACTCGCCGGGAAAGGCGGGCGCGTATAGCCCACCGCCATCACGTCCCGGATGCCGACCGAGGCCACGCCCTCGGCATGGGCGATGCCGTGCTCCGGCGCATCCACCCGCATGACGCAGTCGCCGCCACCCAGCACCGACACGCCGGTGGTGATGCCGAAACTGAGCCGTTCCAGCCCGGTCAGCGCCGCCTCCGCCCGCCAGAATGCCGGCGGCGAGGCCTGGGTGTAGATGTGCCTGCAGGCCTGGAACCAGGCGGCGCTGTCGCCGCTGCCCAGGGTCTTCACCAGCCCGTGCCCGGCATGGCCGTGGCTGTCGATCAGGCCCGGCAGTACGGCCTTGCCGGTGGCGTCGATTCGCGTGGCAGCGGGGTGCGCCGGTTCCACCTCTGCCCGCGGCCCGACAGCCACGATGCGCTCGCCCGTCACCGCCACCGCGCCATCCGGGATCACCCGCCGCGCCGCATCCATGGTGATGACGGTGCCGCCCGTAACGATGAGATCGGCCACGCTCAATCCACCGTGGCGCCGGAACGGCGGACGATTTCCCCCCAGCTTGCCACATCGCGCCGTTGGATGGCGGCGAACTCCGCTGGCGTGCGCACCGGCGCCGGAGCGATGGCCTGGCTCGTCACCAGCCAGGTGGCGAATTCCGGCGCGGTGATCACCGCCTGCACGGCGGCATTGATGCGGTCCACGATCGGCGCCGGCAGCCCGGCCGGGCCGAACAGCCCATACCAGGTAGTGGAGACGAAGCCCGGCAGGCCGCAGGCTTCGGCCAGGGTCGGCACATCCGGCAGGGCAGCGATGCGAGTGGCGGTGGTAACGCCCAGCCCCCGCGTCTGCCCCTGCTGGATGGCCCCCAGCGCCGGGCCGACCTGGTTGAAGAAGATGTCCACGTCGCCGGCCAGGATGGCGCCCTGCGCGCCGGGCTGGCCGCGATACGGGACATGGAGCAGGTCGAGCCCCGCGGCGTTGGCAAACTGCGCCCCGGCCAGGTGGGTAGAGGCCCCATTGCCGGTCGAGGCATAGCTGATCGCCTGCGGCCGCGCCCGGGCGGCGGCCAGCACATCGGCGCAACTGCGCAGATCGGGCCGCCGGTCGAGGCTGGTGGTCAGCACGTTCGGCACGTCGCCGAGGTGCGTGATGGGGGTGAAGTCTGTCACCACGTTGAAGGGCAGCGTGCGGTACAGGCTTTGGTTGATGGCGTGGGTGCCGGCGGTGCCGATCAGCAGGGTGTAGCCATCGGGCCGCGACTTGGCGACGAAGTCCGACGCGATGTT
>CAXTJY010000013.1:2694-17172 GCA_964244395.1 uncultured Rhodovarius sp. | reverse complement strand
GGGATTCGCGCCGCCTGCACAGGCCCTGGCTTCTTCTACCTCCGCGGCCATGGCGTGGCGCCGGAGGTGATCGAGCCCGCGGTGGATGCGGCGCGGCGGTTCTTCCATCTGCCGCCGGGAGTGAAAGCGCGCACGAAGGCCAACCTGATCCATCGCGGCTGGCACGCCGCCGGCGGCGCGGTGATGGAAGGTGCCACGAAGCCGGACCTCAAGGAATTTTACTCCATGGGCCTGGACCTGACGCCTGACCACGCCGCCGTGCTGTCCGGCGAAAAGCTGCGCGGCCCCAACCAGTGGCCGGCCGAGGTGCCGGAGCTGCAGCCCGCGATGGAGGCCTACTACGCCGCGATGATGGCGACGGGGCAGCGGCTGTTGCGTGCGGTGGCGTTGGGGCTCGACCTGGCCCCCGACTTCTTCGAGCCGCACTACAAGCTGCCGTTGCAGCGCACCCAGGCCATTTTCTACCCGCCGCAGCCGCCGGATGATGCTGATGGCTTCGGCGTCGCGCCGCACACCGATTTCGGCTGCATCACCCTGCTGTGGCAGGATGACAGCGGTGGGCTCGAGGTGCGGGAGCGCACAACCGGCGAATGGATCCCGGCGCCGCCTCTCCCCGGCACGCTGGTGGTGAATGTGGGCGACCTGCTGGGCCGCTGGAGCAATGACCGTTTCGCCAGCACGCCGCACCGGGTGGTCAACCGCTCCGGCCACGAACGCATGTCCATCGCCACCTTCCACGACCCGGACTTTTCCGCAGTGATCGACCCGCGCGCGTTGGGCGCCACCGAACCGCTTTACGAGCCGACCACGGCCGGCGCGCATATCCTGGGCCGCTTCGCGCAGGCTTTCGCTTACCGGAAGGGTGCTTGATGTCGGATCGCCTGCGCAACGCCCCCGCCATCCGCAGTCCACGCGGCCTCACCCTCAACGCGAAACACTGGTCCACCGAGGCCCCGCTGCGGATGCTGATGAACAACCTCGACGACGAGGTGGCGGAACGGCCGGGCGAACTGGTGGTGTATGGCGGCATAGGCCGCGCCGCGCGGGACTGGAACAGCTACGACCGCATCATCGAGACGCTGAAGCGCCTGGAGGAAAACCAAACGCTGCTGGTGCAGTCCGGCAAGCCGGTCGGCGTGTTTGAAACGCATGCCGACGCGCCGCGCGTGCTGATCGCCAACTCCAACCTCGTCCCGGCCTGGGCAAATTGGGAGCATTTCTCCAAGCTCGATCGACTTGGTCTGATGATGTATGGCCAGATGACCGCCGGCTCGTGGATCTACATCGGCACGCAAGGCATCGTGCAAGGCACATACGAGACCTTCGTCGAGGCCGGCCGGCAGCATTTTGGCGGCAACCTCAAGGGCCGCTGGATTCTCACCGGCGGGCTAGGCGGCATGGGTGGCGCCCAGCCGCTGGCGGGCGTCTTCGCCGGCGCCTCGGTGCTGGCGGTGGAATGCCAGGCCAGCCGGATCGAGAAGCGGCTGGAAACGCGCTATCTCGATTTCAAGGCGGACGATCTCGACACCGCGCTGGCGATGATCCGCGGGACGGACCGGCCGATCTCGGTCGGCCTGCTTGGCAATGCCGCGGAAGTGTTTCCTGAGCTGGTACGGCGCGGCGTGGTGCCGGACATCGTCACCGACCAGACCTCCGCGCATGACCCGGTCAATGGCTACCTGCCGGTCGGCTGGACGGTGGGCGAGTGGGAGGCCAAGCGCGAAACCGACCCGGCCGCCGTCGCCGCGGCCTCGAAGAAATCCATGGTCGTGCACGTTCAGGCGATGCTGGATTTCCAGAAGATGGGCAGCGCCGTGCTCGACTACGGCAACAACATCCGCCAGGTCGCGCGCGACGAGGGGCTACTGAACGCCTTCGACTTCCCGGGTTTCGTGCCGGCGTACATCCGGCCGCTGTTCTGCCGCGGCATCGGGCCGTTCCGTTGGGCCGCGCTGTCCGGCGACCCCAACGACATCCGCAAGACCGACGACAAGGTACGCGAGCTGATCCCGGAGGATGCGCATCTGCATCAGTGGCTCGACATGGCGCGCGAGCGCATCGCCTTTCAGGGCCTGCCGGCGCGCATCTGCTGGGTCGGGCTGGGGCACCGGCACCGGCTCGGCCTCGCCTTCAACGAGATGGTGGCGCGGGGCGAGATCGGGCCGGTGGTGATCGGCCGCGACCATCTGGATTCCGGCTCGGTCGCGTCCCCCAACCGGGAGACGGAAAGCATGAAGGATGGCTCCGACGCGGTCTCCGACTGGCCGCTGCTCAACGCCCTGCTCAACTGCGCATCCGGCGCCACATGGGTGTCGCTGCACCATGGCGGTGGCGTCGGCATGGGTTACTCGCAGCATTCCGGCATGGTCATCCTGGCCGACGGCACGCCGGACGCCGCTCGGCGCCTCAAGCGGGTGCTTTGGAATGACCCCGCCACCGGGGTGATGCGCCACGCCGATGCCGGCTACGATATCGCCCGGGACTGCGCGCGGGAGTTTGGGCTGGACTTGCCGAGCCTGGCCTGAGCGTAGGTGGCGCCGCGCCGCCACGACCTTCGCCGGTGGACGGCGAGCGGTACGGCCTGGCGGTGTCGCGTGGATCGTGCCCAGGGTAGGCCGCCCAACGGGACCAGCATAGAATCCCTCCAAGATGGAGGAACAGGCATGACGGATTTCAACTTACCGCGCCGCGCGCTTCTCGCAGCGCCGGCATGGCTGGCAAGCACTGCGCTCACACGTGCCCAGGCCCAGGCCGCTCTGCGTTTCGAATCTCTGTTGCGCTTCAACACCCCCGCCGCGCGGCAGGGCGTCTGCGCCGATGCGCAACGCATCTACGTCGTCGACAACCGCCTGATCATCGCCTTCGACCGACAGACCCGCGACGAGGTCGCGCGCTTCGAATCCGCGCGCGAGGGGCCGATCATCCACATGAACAGCCTCTCCCTGCATGAGGGCCGACTGTACGCCGCCCACTCCAACTACCCGGAGGAGCCGATGCTCTCCTCCGTCGAAATCTTCGATGCCGCTACGCTGCAGCATGTCGGCAGCCACTCCTTCGGCATCATGCCCGGCAGCCTGACGACCTTCGAATGGCAGGATGGCGCCTGGTGGGCAGTCTGGGCCAATTACAGCCAGGTCGTCGGCCGCAGCCAGCGCCCCTACGGCAATACCTGGTGGACGCACATCACGCGGCTGGCACCAGACATGCGCATCCTGGCCGGCTGGACCTTCCCCGCCGACATCCTGCGCCGGGCGGAGCCGATGAGCGTCTCCGGCGCATCCTGGGGGCCAGGCGGCTTCCTGTGGTGCACGGGCCATGACCACAAGGAGGTGTATGCGCTGCGCCTGCCGCGCATGGGCTCTGTGCTGGAGCGGGTGCACACGGTGCCGATCGAAGCCGAGGGCCAGGCCATCGCCTGGGACACGGCCGAGCCGGACACGCTGTGGCAGATCGTGCGCAGCCGGCGCGAGGTGGTAGCGCAGAGGCTTACGGGGCTTACCTGATGCGGCCCAGCGTATGCGCCGTCAGCCCCTGCTCCATCGCGCCGGCGGGCGGCGTGATGCCGATGGAGGCGAGGTAGGCGAACAGCCCGGCCACCGCCGCGCTGTTCCCGACCGCCGCATCGTCCGGCAGGCTGTCCCAGCCCGCATAGCCTGCCGCCTTGCCGATGGTCATCCAGGTGGCGTGCCGCACCCGCTTGCGACCAGGCGATTCATCGGCGCGCTGCTTCATCGACTTTTCGAGCGTGCGGCCCAGCGCCTGGTTGCCGGCAGCGCCGATGGCCAGGGCACGGACGTGGCTCAGTCCATCCAGCTTGCCCGCGGCCTTGGGGAAAACGTGGTCGATGTTCCAATCCGTCCCGGTCGGGCGCGGGATGCCCAGCCGCGCCTGGGCGAAGGCGTGGAACAGGTCGCGGTAGCTGGTGTCGCGCGGGTCCAGCCACAGCTCGGGCTCGGTGCCCTGCACCCATACGAAGGCACGGCTGACCGGGTGGCTGGCCAGCGTTTCGACCCGGCCGCCCCGGCGCATCGTGCCGGCGCCGCCCACCATCGCCTCGATCGAGGCGATGCCGACCCAGGCGGTGCCCTCCCCGGCGAGGAACTGCGCCAGCAGCGTCTGGAATTGCCGCCGCAGCGGTTCCGGCCAGGTCTGCAATGATGCTGTCTCCGTACTGCGGTTGCGCCGCGCGCCGCCTGCGCCACTATCAACCGGGATGAAGGGCAAGAGGAATGAAGGATGCGTGATGCGGTGACGCCTGGCGAGGCGGGGCTGCCGTTGCTGCGGGCGGTGGCCGACGGCAGCCCGCTGCGCCTGGCCGATGGCTGGCGCGGCCCGGTGGAGGCCAGCCACGCTGCCCTGGCCGCGGCGCTGACCACCGGCGCGCCGCTGTATGGGGTCAACACCGGCTTCGGCAAGCTGGCGCAGACCCGCATCGAGCCGGAGGCGCTGGCGCAGTTGCAGCTCAACCTGCTGCGCAGCCACGCCGCAGGGGTGGGCAAGAAGCTGGCGCCGCGCATCGTGCGGCTGGTGCTGGCGCTGAAGGCGCTCAGCCTGGCGCGCGGTGCCTCCGGCGTGCGGCCCGTGGTCATCGAGACGCTGCTGCTGCTGCTGGAGCAGGACGTGCTGCCGGTGGTGCCCTCGCGAGGGTCGGTCGGTGCCTCGGGCGATTTGGCGCCGCTCGCGCATCTGTCCTTGGTGCTGGTGGGCGAGGGCCGGGCCATGCTGCGCGGCGTGGAAGTGCCGGCCGCAGAGGCGCTGCGGCGGATCGGCCTGGCGCCGCTGGTGTTAGGGCCGAAGGAGGGGCTGGCGCTGCTGAATGGCACCCAGGTATCCACCGCGATTGCGCTGGACGCGCTGTTCCGCGCGCGGCGGCTGTTCAGCACGGCGCTGGTGGCGGCGGCGCTGTCCACCGAAGGGCTGCGCGGCAGCGATACGCCTTTCGACGCGCGCATCCATGCGCTGCGCGGCCAGCCCGGGCAGATCCGCGTGGCGGCGTCGCTGCGCGGCCTGATGGCCGGCAGCGCCATCCGCGAAAGCCACCGGGTGGACGACCCGCGCGTGCAGGACCCGTATTCCGTGCGCTGCACCCCACAGGTGCTGGGCGCCTGCCTGGATGCGCTGGACCACGCCGCCGGCATCCTGGGGCGCGAGGCCAATGCGGTGACAGACAATCCGCTGGTGATCGACGGCGACATCCTGTCCGGCGGCAATTTTCATGCCGAGCCGGTGGGCTTCGCGGCCGACCACATGGCGCTCGCGCTGGCCGAGACCGGCGCCATCTCCGAACGCCGCCTGGCGCTGCTGATCGACCCCGCGCTGTCCGGCCTGCCGGCCTTCCTGGTGCAGGAGGGCGGGGTGAATTCCGGCTTCATGATCGCCCAGGCGGCGCTGGCGGCGGAGAACCGGCACCTGGCCAACCCGCGCGTGACCGACAGCCTGCCGACCAGCGCCAACCAGGAGGACCACGTGAGCATGGCGACCGGCGCGGCGCTGCGGCTCCGCCCGATGTACCGCAACCTGGCCGACATGCTGGCGATCGAGCTGCTGGCGGCGGCCCAGGCGGTGGAGTTCCATCGACCGCTGCGCAGCAGCGCGCCGTTGGAGGCAGCACACAGCCTGGTGCGCAGCGTGGCAGCGTTCTGGAACCGCGACAGGCTGATGGCGCCGGATATTGCCGCCGTTTCCGCGCTGGTGCGGGCCGGGCGCTTCTCGGCTCTGGCGGGCGACGTTTGATGTTCGATTCTGCCTGGCTGAACTGCCACGTCGCGACCATGGCGGATGCCGCGCTGGGCATCATCGAGAACGCCGCCGTAGCGGTGAATGAGGGGCGCATCGCCTGGGTCGGGCCGCTGGCCGCCCTGCCGGCCGCCGCCGCACGGGAGCATGATTGCGGCGGCGCCTGGCTGCTGCCGGGGTTGATCGACTGCCACACGCACCTTGTCTTCGGCGGCGACCGCGCGGCGGAGTTCGAGCAGCGGCTGGGCGGCGCCTCCTATGAGGAGATCGCGCGGGCCGGCGGCGGCATCCTGTCCACCGTGCGGGCGACGCGGGCGGCCGACGACGCGGCGCTGCTGGCGGCCGCCCTGCCGCGGCTGGACGGGCTGCTGGCCGAGGGCGTGACGACAGTGGAGATTAAGTCAGGATACGGCCTCGACCTGGATAACGAGCTAAAGCAACTGCGCGTGGCGCGCGCGCTGGGCGAAGCCCGACAAGTGACGGTGCGCACGACCTTGCTGGCCGCCCACGCCACGCCCCCGGAATTCGCCGGCCGGCGGGCCGAGTACGCCCGCCACGTCGCGCACGACATCGTGCCGGGCGCGATGGGCCTGGCCGATGCGGTGGACGCCTTCGCCGATTGCATCGGCTTCACCAACGAGGAAACCGGCTGGGTGTTCGACGCCGCCCGCGCCGCCGGCCTGCCCGTCAAGCTGCATGCGGACCAGCTTACCGACCAGGGCGGCGCCGCCCTGGCCGCTGCCCGTGGCGCGCTGAGCGCCGATCACTTAGAACGCGCCAACCAGGCCGGCATCGCCGCAATGGCGGCCGCCGGCACCGTGGCGGTGCTGCTGCCCGCCGCCGCCTTCACCCTGCGCGAGACGGCGCATCCGGACGTCGCGGCCATGCGCAGGCACGGCACCCGCATGGCGCTGAGCACCGACATGAACCCAGGCTCCTCGCCCGCCCGGTCCCTGTTGCTGATGCTGAATTTAGGCTGCTCGCTGTTCCGGATGACGGTGCCGGAGGCGCTGCTGGGCGTGACGCGGCATGCCGCCGCGGCGCTGGGGCTGGACGACCGCGGCGTGATCGCGCCGGGGATGCGGGCGGATTTTTCGCTGTTCGCCATCAATCGGCCGGCGGATCTGTGCTACTGGATGGGCGCTAACCCGTGCGTGGGAAGGGTCCTGGCCGGTGAGTGACGCGGCACCGCCTGGGCCGCCGATCACCCTCGGCGCCGCCGCTTCGTCGCGCAGCGCCGGCGCCAGCAAATCGGCCGGCCCGCCGGGCAAAGATGCTGCCGTCGCCTTGTCGCCCGAGGACGGCGGCATCCCTTCGGCCATTGACCAAGGCATCTCCGAACTCCAGGCCATCATGCACCACGGCGTACCCCTGGCCGCTGCCTGGGGCATCGAACTGCTGGAGGCGCACGACGGCACCGCCCGGCTGCGCCTGCCGCACGACCCAGCGCTCCTCCGCCCCGGCAACACCGTCTCCGGCCCCGCCCTGATGGGCCTGGCCGATGTGGCGATGTGGGCGGCGCTGCTCTCCACCAGCCAGGGGCGGGACAATTCCGTCACCTCCTCGATGAACGTGAATTTCCTCTCTGCTGCGGGGCCGGGTCCGCTGATTGCCGAGGCGCGGGTGGTGAAAGCGGGCAAACGGATGATCTTTGGCGAAATCCTCATTTTTGCCGACGGTAGCGAACGCCCGGCGGTGCATGTGACGACCCATTGGGTTGTGATCGCGCCTGCCCGGGGTTAAACCGCCGCCAGAATCACAGGGAACCCGCGCGCCATGATCCTCACGCCCAAGGTCAAGGAAATCCTCTCCTGGTATGAGAGCGACAACCCCGGCACCAAGACCAATCTCGCCCGCATCCTGATGACGGGCAAGCTGGGCGGCACCGGCCGCATGGTCATCCTGCCGGTCGACCAGGGCTTTGAGCACGGCCCGGCCCGCAGCTTCGCGCCGAACCCCGACGCCTATAATCCGCACTATCATTTTCAGCTGGCCATCGACGCCGGGCTGAACGCCTATGCCGCGCCGCTGGGGCCGATCGAGGCCGGCGCCGCCACCTTCGCCGGCTGCATCCCGACCATCCTGAAGGTCAACAGCTCCAACAGCCTGTCCACCACCAAGGACCAGGCGGTGACCGGCACGGTGGCGGATGCGCTGCGGCTGGGCTGCTCGGCCATCGGTTTCACCATCTACCCCGGCAGCGAATACCAGTTCGAGCTGATGGAAGAGCTGCGCGAAATGGCCGAGGAGGCCAAGAGCGTGGGCCTGGCCGTGGTGGTGTGGAGCTACCCGCGCGGCCCGATGCTGGACAAGGTGGGCGAGACGGCGTTGGACATCGCAGCCTATGCCGCGCACATGGCCGCGCTGCTGGGCGCCCACATCATCAAGGTAAAGCCGCCGACGCGCGACATCAGCCTGGAAGCCGCGAAGAAGACCTATGCGGCCAATCCGGTCGAAGACAACGCCGCGGCGCGCTTCGCCCACATCGTGAAGGCTTGCTTCGGCGGCCGGCGGCTGGTGGTGTTCTCGGGCGGCGAGCAGCGCACGGCGGAGGCGCTGATCGACGAGGTGAAGGCCATCCACGCCGGCGGCGGCAACGGCTCGATCGTGGGGCGCAACGCCTTTCAGCGGCCGAAGGCGGATGCGCTGAAGCTGCTGGCCGACATCATCGCGGTGTATCAGTCGTAGGTTCTTGCTATATGGCGGCCATGGACAAGGCCGCCATCATTGCGACGCTTCGGGCGCACCGGGAGGAGCTGGAGCGTGCGGGGATAGCTCATGCGGCGCTGTTCGGGTCGCATGCGCGGGGTGAGGCGGGGCCGGAGAGCGATATCGATATTCTGATCGAGTTCGCGCCGGAGTCTCGCCGGGGCGTGTTCGCTTATGCTGGGACGCAGTTGAAGGTCGCGGACCGTTCATCGGAAAGGTGGACGTAATCGAGCGGAACAGCATGCGAGATGAGATTTTGCCTCGGGTGCTTCAGGATGCGATTTATGCGTTCTGAACGAGAAAACCAGGCGCTGCAGGACATCGTCGAGCACATCGCGTTGGCACGCGAGTTCACTGCCGGACTCAGCTATCACGACTTCCTGCTGAACGCCAAAACGCCTTACGCTACAGTGCGCTGCCTGGAGATCCTTTCAGAGGCGTCGCGACGCCTCTCGCCGGAACTGAAACTGCGAAACGGGGACATTGATTGGCGTGGTGTGGCTTCGGTAGGCAACGTGTATCACCATGATTATGGGAAGGAAGACCCTGCTTCGGTATGGGCTGCAGTGCAGGACGAACTGGCACCCCTCCTCGCCGCCATCGAAATCGAACTCGCCCGCCCTACCGGCTGAACAGCGCCCGCGCCACCTGCCCCATTCCCACCCATTGCTGCCGCAGCCAGCCGCCCCGCACATAAGCCTGCGGCGCCTCTGGGTCGCCTGTCGCCGGGTACTCCCCACGCCGGAAATCCGCGGTGCCGAACAGCCAGTCCCACACCGGCAGCAGCACCGCATAGTTGCGCCCCAGCGCGCCCACGCTCAGCACGCCGTGGTGCAGCCGGTGAAAGCGCGGGCTGACCAGCAGCCGCTCGCCCACCGGTCCGAAGCTGATTCGGGCATTCGCATGCGAAAGGCTCTCCGCCAGCCGCAGCACCATCAGGATGACCGGGAACTGCCCAGGCGGCACGCCGATCAGCACCGCCAGCCCGCCGATCCAGGCGGCCGCGATGATGTCGTCCAGCACATGGTTCCGGTCGTCGGTCCAGAACGTCATGTGCTGCTGCGCGTGGTGCAGCGAGTGCAGCGCCCACCACCAGCGCCACTCATGCTGGAAGCGGTGCCGCCAGTACTCAAAAAAGTCGATCACCACGAGGTAGATGGCCAACGACAGCAGCGGCGCCTCGCGAAGCGCTGGGAAGAAGCTTTCGAACGTTGGCGGCACCCAGCCGGTATCGGTTAGCCAGCCATCCAGCCGTGTCTGCGCCGCCGCGAACACCACGAAGCCCAGCAGCGGCAGCACCCCCAGCCGGGAGAGCAGCGTGTAGAGGACGTCCGTGCGCACAAGCCGGGCAGATTGTTCGCGCTCCACCGGCTTCCAGGCCTCCAGCGGCCGGCACACCAGATACACCACCAGCACCTGCACCGCGCCGAAGACGAAGAAATCCAGCCAGTCGAAGGCGTCCTCCGCCCACTCCATCAGGCCGAGCGAATACATCGCCGGCTGCAGCCCGGCCTCAAACACCCAGGCGACGAAGGCCAGGTAGTGGTCCTGCAGCCAGCCCATCACACGCCGGCGGGCGGCAGCGGGGCGAAGCAGAAACCGCGCGCCTGCAGCCCGCCGATCAGCTCGTCGAAGATGCCGGCGAAGGGTTCGCGCCGGCTGCGCACGCCCCAATGCATGACCAGCACCTCGCCGTCGCGGATGTTGGCCAGGTTGCGGCGCAACAGGGCGGCGTTGGGATGCGCCTCGCTCGACAGTTCATCGCCCAGGAAGCCGTGGGCACTCCACCCCTGGTGGCGCAGGCCGCAGGAGGCTGCCATGCGCCGTGCCTCGGGCGTGACGATGCCGCCCGGCGCGCGCCACAGCGGCAGCACCACAGCCTGCGGCACCATGGCGCGTAGCGCCTCGATCGGGCGGGACAGCTCGGCGCATAGCGCGGATTGGTCCAGCACCTCCGCCCCCTCCCGCTGACGGGAGGCGTAGCGGGTGCGGCCTGTCCCGGCATCGCCGGTAAAGTACCAGTGCCGCCAGGTATGGCTGGCGAAGACATGCCCCTCGGCGGCGCGGGCGCGCCAAAAAGGCGCCCAGCTTGCATCCAGCGTGCGGTCGCCACGCCAACTCGGCTCATTCGCCAGGAACAGGGTGGCCGGCACGCCGCGGCGGCGCAGCACCTCGGCCAGCTGTTCGGCCTCGCGCGACCAGCCCGTGTCGATGGTCAGGTACAGCGTGCCCCGGCAGCCCTGCGCCAGTGCGGGCGTGGCCAGCACCGCGCCCAGCAGGCCCCGCCTGCGCATCAGCGGCCGGAATCCAGCCGGATCTGAGTCACGAACAAGGTCGGCACCTCAAGGGCCGGACGGCGGCTCACGCGCGCCGCCGCACCGGGCCCCGGCACCAGGAAGGGGGCGCCCGTCATCACCGGTGGAGCTGGCCGGTCCGCCGGCGTTTCACCCTGCCGCGCGGCCAGGGGTCGTGGCAGCGGCCGGCTGCCGGACACCGCGCCGGGCATGATCGAAGCAAAATCGGGCCTAACACCCTCCCGCCGCGGCATCACGAAGATGCCGTGCGGCGACCTGCCGACCCTAATCTGGTCCAGCGCGCCGGTCCGCGGGTCCAGCACCCCCACCCGGCCGAGCCAGCGAAGCGTCATCCAAAGCCGGCCTTCCGGGTCGAAGGAAATGCAGTCCGGCCCCCCAGGCACGTCGAAACGCCGCCGCACCTCCAGCGTCTGGGCATCCAGTTCCCAAAGGCCGGATTCGACCCGCGCGGTGGCGTACAGGCTGCGCCCATCCGGCGACGGCACCACCACATGCGCGCCGCGGCCGACAGTGAACGCGTGCCGCACCTCACGCGTCGCCGGGTCGAGCTGGATGAAATAGTCGGTGCCCATCAGCCCAACCAGCAGCCGGCCGCGATGCCAGATGATGCCCGCCGGCTCCGGCCCCACTGCCACCGTCCAGGCAGGCTCCAGCGTGCGGAGGTCGACCGCCACCACCTCGCCGCTGCCCTGTAAAGTGACGTAGACGAAGCGGCTATCGGGGCTGAACGCCACATGGCTTGGTTTGTCGGGCTGCGAGATGCGACGCAGCAGCGCCATCGTGCCGGCGTCGTAGATGTCGATTTGATCGCGTCGCAGGCTGGCTACCACCAGGAAGCGGCCATCCGGGCTGTATTCCAGGTGATAGGGGTTGGAGATGCGCTCGCGCCGGCGTAGCTCGCCGGTCATCGGGTCGATAAAAATCAGCTCGTTGCCGCCGGAATCGCCGATGACCAGGGTGTTGCCATCCGGTGTCAGGACGGCGTGGTGCACCTCGCGCAGCGCTGGCATGCGGCGCAGTTCCAGTCGCTCGCGCCCGTCCAGGACCGAGATCGACGCATCGCCCGAATTCAGCACATACACCATGTCCGCGCCCGCCGGAGGGACACCCAGGGCAATGATCGTCAACAGTAAGCAGGCGAGCCGCCGCATGGGAAACTTTCATTGAACCGAGAGGCAGAGACAACACCATCGCGGTAAAGACAAGGCAAAGGTGGGGCGTGGATCAGGCTTTAGGCTGGAAATCCAGCGACACGCCGTTCATGCAGTAGCGTTGCCCAGTCGGCTGCGGTCCGTCGGGGAATACATGGCCCAGATGGCCACCGCATTGGGCGCAATGCACTTCCACCCGGGTCATGAAGAAGCTGCGGTCGGTGGTGGTGGCGATCGCGCCCTCGATGGGCGCGTAAAAGCTGGGCCAGCCGGTGCCGCTCTCGAACTTCGTGTCGGTCGCGAACAGGGCCGTGCCGCAGCCGGCGCAGACGAAGGTGCCCTCGCGCTTCTCGGCATTGAGTGGGCTGGTGCCGGCCCGCTCGGTGCCGTGCTCGCGCAGCACCCTGAAGGCCTCCGGCCGCAGGATCTGGCGCCATTCCGCCTCGGTCTTGCTGACCGGGAAGTCCTTGGTGGCGGTCTTGCTGCTGCCGAACATCACGCGGTCTCCTTCAAGCGGGTCATGAAGTTCTTGCGGAACTTGGCGACCTTGGGGCCGACCACGGCGCGGCAATAGCCGGACCACGGGTTGAGGCGGAAATAGTCCTGATGCTCCGCCTCGCCCGGCCAGTAGGTTTGCGGGCCCACCAGCTCGGTTACGATGGGTCCGCCCCAGATCTTCAGGCCATCGATCTCGGCCACCACCTCGCGCGCCGTCGCCATCTGCGCGTCGTCCTGCGCGATGATGATGCTGCGGTACTGCGGGCCGACATCGGCGCCCTGGCGGTCCTGGGTGGTCGGATCGTGGATGGTGAAGAAGATGCGCAGGATGTCGGCGAAGCTGACCACTTCCGGGTCGAACACCACGTGCACCACCTCGGCGTGGCCGGTGCGCTTGGCGCAGACCTGCTCATAGGTCGGGTTCGCCTGGTGGCCGCCGGCATAGCCGCTTTCGACTTCCAGCACGCCCTTCAATTCGCGATAGACGGCATCCAGGCACCAGAAGCATCCGCCGCCCAGGATGGCGGTCTCGCGTGTCGCGGCCATGGCTCTCTCCTCAATTCCTGGCCGGAAGATGGGGAGGGTGCGCCACCTTCGCCAGACCCGCGGGCGGGGCTAGGCCGCGCGGATCTCCCGCACCAGGCTGTCCACGTCGCGTTCGATCCCCTGCCCGGCCTCGCGGATCTGGTCGGAGACCACGCGCAGCGCCTCGGCGGCCTGCTCGGTTTCGCCCACCGCGCCCTGCAATTCGCCGATGCCCGTATCCAGCTCGCTCGTCCCCTGCGCCGCCTGGGCGACGCTGCGGGCGATTTCGCGCGTCGCATCGCCCTGCTGGCCGACGCTGCCGGCGATGCCGGCGCTGATCTCGTTCAGTTCCTCGATGACCTTGCCGATGCCGCGGATCGCCTCCACCGCGCCTTCGGTCTCCCGCTGCATGGCGCCGATCTGGCCGCCAATCTCCTCGGTGGCGCGCGCGGTCTGCGCCGCCAGGGCCTTCACTTCGCCGGCGACGACAGCAAAGCCTTTGCCCGCATCGCCCGCCCGCGCGGCCTCGATGGTGGCGTTCAGCGCCAGCAAATTGGTCTGCGCGGCGATGGTCTCGATCAGCTTCACCACCTGGCCAATGCGCCCGGCCGAGGCAGACAGGCCCTGCATGGTCTCGTCGGTGGCGCGGGCATCGGCGGTGGCGCGGCTGGCCACCGCGCCGGCCTCGCCCACCTGGCGGGTGATCTCGGCAATCGAGGCGGCGAGTTGCTCGGCAGCCGCGGCCACCGACTGCACGTTCTGCGTCGCTTCGCCGGCCCTGGCGCCGAGCAGACCAGCGCGGGCGGAGGCGCCGCTGGCGATCTCGCCCAGGCTATCGGCGGCCTCCTGCAACAGGCGGGCGCGCTCGAACATGCCGGCGGTGGCCTGGCCCATGCGCTCACCCAGGCGGCTGGCCACGCTTTCGGTTTGCGCGGCGCGCTCCTGCTCGGCCCGCGCGGTCAGTCCCGCACTTTCTTCCTCCAGGGCGCGGGCCTGCAGCGCACGGGCGCGCAACGCCTCCAGCCCGCGTGCCATGTCGCCGATCTGGTCGCGTCGGTGCTGATGGGGCACGGCGCCGTCCAGTGCACCGCCGGCAACCGAGCGCATGGTGTCGGCCAGTTGCGTCGTCGGCTTAAGGATCAGGCCCAGCGACCACCAGGCCAGCAGGATGGCGAGCAGCGTGACGCCGCCGCCAATGGACAGCGCCTTGGTGGCTAGCGCGTTCGAGGCGGCATGCACCTGCGCCAGCGGCTGGCCGACGAAGAGGATGCCGATCTGCTGCGCTGCCGCGTCCCGGATGGGCCGATAGACGGTGAGGTGGTCCACCCCCAGGATGGCATTGCTGCCGCTATAGGGCTGACCACGCTCGATGGTGGCTTCCCGTGCCGGGCCGGGCGCCAGCCGCGTGCCTACGGCGCGCTGGCCCTGCGGGTTGACCACCGAGGTTGCAACGCGCTCGTCGCCGCGGAAGATGGTGGCGACGCCGCCGGTCCCGGCCGAGACGATGTCCACCAGGTCGTTGCGGCCGTTCATCGGCGTGATGC
>CAXTJY010000013.1:0-2684 GCA_964244395.1 uncultured Rhodovarius sp. | reverse complement strand
CTCCGCATTGACCGACCAGGCGGCGCCGAACTGACCCGTCACCGCATCCAGCAGCGCCAGATCGCGGTCGAGCCGGGCCTGCACCCGGGCCGATTCCAGCTCGCGCAGCATCAGCGCGGCGGAGACGCACAGGATGCCGAAGGCCAGCAACAGGGTGGCGAGGCACAGGGCGATGATGCGCGGCACAAGACCAGCACGGTTCATGGCAAGCATGGGAGAGAGGGCGGACATGGGACGGAACCTTCGACGGGCAGAGGCCAGAAAGCATGCCGGGCTGAATGAACGGCTAACGGGCTGACAGTTCGGTTCGCTTCGGGCAGGGTCCGCCGTTTTGGCGAGGTGTGGCGTGGATCTCGGCGATTCGGCGTTCGACGTGCTGGTCATCGGCGGCGGCATCAACGGTGCCGGCATCGCGCGCGACGCGGCAGGGCGCGGCCTGCGGGTGATCCTCGTGGAGCAGGGGGACCTGGCGCAGGCGACCTCCTCCAGCTCGTCCAAGCTGATCCATGGCGGGCTACGCTACCTCGAACATTACGAGTTCCGCCTGGTGCGGGAGGCGCTGGCCGAGCGCGAGGTGCTGCTGCGCCTGGCGCCGCACATCATCTGGCCGCTGCGCTTCGTGCTGCCGCACCGGCCGGAGATGCGGCCGCGCTGGCTGATCCGCGCCGGGCTGTTCCTGTACGACCATCTGGCCAAGCGGCAGACTCTGCCGGGGGCGGAGAGCTTCGCTACAGCCGGCCACCCCTTCGGCGCGCCGCTGTCCCCCGCCATCACCCACGCCTTCGCCTATTCCGATGCCTGGGTGGAGGATAGCCGGCTGGTGGTGCTGAACGCGCGCGACGCGGCGGCGCGGGGCGCGACGGTGCTGACCCGCACCCGCTTTACCGACGCCGTCCGCCACACGGATCACTGGACGGTGACGTTGGAGGGCGACGAGAGGCACAGCATCACCGCCCGCGCCGTGGTCAACGCCGCCGGGCCCTGGGTGGCGCAGGCGCTGGCGGCGACACATGAGAAGCCAACCGGTGCGGTGCGGCTGGTGCGCGGCAGCCATATCGTGCTGCCGCGGCTGTATGAGGGCGAGCAGGCCTACATCCTGCAGAATGACGACCGCCGGGTGGTGTTCGTCATTCCCTATGAGGAGCGTTTCTCCCTGGTCGGCACCACCGACGTGCCGCAGCAGGGCGACCCCGGTCAGGCCGTCTGCACCGATGCGGAGGCGGAATACCTGTGCACTGCTGTCTCGCGCCAGTTCCGCCAGCCCGTGACGATGGAGCAGATTGTCTGGCGATATTCAGGCGTGCGGCCGCTGTTCGACGATGGGAGCGACGATCCTTCCGCCGTCACCCGCGACTACGTGCTGAAGCTGGACGAGGGGGCCGCACCGATGCTGACGGTGTATGGCGGCAAGATCACCACCTTCCGTCGCCTCGCCGAAGATGCGGTGGCGCTGGGGCGGCCCGGCACGCCGTGGACGGCCAATGCGACCCTGCCCGGCGGCGATCTGGGCATGGGGCTCGGCCCGTTCGAGGCGGAGATGACGCAGCGCTATCCCTGGCTGGAGGGCGTTTCGCGCCTGGTGCGGCGGCACGGCTCCGAATTGCCGGCGTTGCTGGGTAGCGCCAGGCGAATGGCGGATTTGGGCGAGAATTTCGGCGCCGGGCTGACCGAGTGTGAGGTGCAGTGGATGGTCGCCCACGAATGGGCTCGAACCGCCGCTGATGTGTTGTGGCGCCGCAGCCGGCTGGGGCTGCACATGACGCCGGCGCAGATCGAGAGACTGACCCAGCACATGGGCTAAGCGTTTACCGAACGGCAAGTCGGGCCTGCGATCCTTGTGACATATTTGCAAGGAGAAGCGCAGTGCCGAATTATGTGTTGGGTTGGACCAGTGGCGGCAGCGTGGCCGAGAACACCGCTTCGGGGAGCGTCGGCTTTCTCGATCTGGACAGCCTGAATTTTCCGGCGGCGATAGACAGCATCGTCGTCACCGGTTCGGGTGGCGCCACCTACAGCGTGGACACCAATACCTTCGAGGTGACGGCGACCGGCGGGCTCGATTACGAGTCGGCGACCAGTGATCCGCTGAACATCTTCATCACCTTCACCGATCTTTCGGACAATGGCGGCGAGACGCTGAGCCTGGCGGTTACCGATGTGGCGGAGGCACCGGATGGATTGGTGTTGAGCGCCAACACCGTCCCGGAAAACTCTGCCAATGGAACAGTCGTGGCCACGCTGACGGGCAGCGACCCCGAAGGTGGCTTGCTGACTTATGCGCTGGTCTCGGGTGCCGGATTCAGCGTTGTCGGCAACGAACTCCGCGCAAGCGGACCGCTCGACCACGAGGCGGGCGGCTCGGTCAACGTCGTCATCTCGGTGACTGATGCCCAGAGCAACGTCACCCAATTCACTCGCGCCATCACCATCTCCGACGTGGCCGAAGCGCCGGACGGGTTGGTGCTCAGCGCCAATACGGTCGCCGAGAATTCGGCCAACGGAACGGTTGTTGCGACCCTGACCGGCAGCGATCCGGAAGGTGGCTTGTTGACCTACGCGCTGGTCTCAGGCGCCGGCTTCTCGCTCGTCGGCGACGAACTCCGCGTCAGTGGCCCGCTCGATCATGAGGCGAACGGCTCGGTCAACGTGGTCATCTCGGTCACCGACGCGCAGAGCAACGTCAC
>CAXTJY010000012.1:5565-17636 GCA_964244395.1 uncultured Rhodovarius sp. | reverse complement strand
GGTGCCGACGATGATGATCGCGGGGATGGCATCGAGGAAGCAGCCGACCACCAGGAATACGCCGGCAATGAACAGCCCGGCACCGACAACGCCCATTTCCCAGCTCGACACCCCGGCCAACAAGGCGTCCGGGATCTTGTAGAAGGCCAGCAGCCAGCCGAAGGCCGAGGCGGTGCCGACGCAGAACAGGGTGATGGCGGCGAAGCGCCCGGTCTCGCTGAACGCCGCCAACAATCCTTTCCAGTCCATCTCGCGATAGACGATCAGCGACAGCGCGCCGGCATAGAGCACCGCGATGCAGGCCGATTCCGTGGCCGTGAACCAGCCGAAGATCTTGCCGCCGACGATGATGAACGGCGTCATCAACGCCGGGATTGAAATGAATAGCGCGTGGCCGAGTTCGCCCAGGGTGGCGCGCGGGTAGGTCGGGTAGTTCCGCCGCTTGGCGTAGACATGCACGGTGGCCATCTGCACCGCGCCCAGGAACAGTCCCGGCAGGATGCCGGCGAGGAACAACCCGCCGATCGAGACCGTCAGCACGCCACCCCAAACGATCATCAGGATAGAGGGCGGGATGACCACGGCCAGCACGGCGGAAACGGCGGTGATGGCGACGGAGAAGCTGTCGTCATAGCCCTCCTTGCGCTGCGCCTCGATGAACAGCTTTCCCTGGCTGGCGGCGTCCGCCGTCGAGCTGCCTGAGATCCCGGCGAAGAAGACGGACAGCACGACGTTGATCTGCGCCAGCCCCCCCGGCAAATGACCAACCAGCGCGCGGGACAGCCGCACCAGCCGATCCGTGATGCCGCCAGCCGTCATCAGGTTGGCGGCCAGCAGGAAGAACGGCACGGCCAGCAGGATGAAGGAATTGTAGGAGTTGAAGGTCTCTTGCACCAGGATCATCGGCCACAGCCGGTCCTCGATCAGCAGCGGCGGCAGGCAGGCGAGGCCGAGCGCCACCGCGACCGGCACGCGGGCCGCCAGCAATGCGAAGAACACCCCAAATAGCCACCAGGCCGCGCCACCTGCGCTGAGGATATTGCCGCCCATCAGCCGGCCCGCCCGAGGAGGACCTGAAAGTCGTCCCACATCCGTTCGCCGGTGAAGAGCGCCCAGCTCAGCCCGGCAATCGGCCAGGCGATGTGGATGGTCCACAACGGCAGCTCCGCCAGCTCGCTGGTGCGATACCAAGCACTGTCGGTGAATTCCCAGCCATAGATGATGAAGATGATGGCGAAGATCAGCATGAAGACGTTGACCATCAGATCCATCGCCGCGCGCGTCCGTCCCCGCAGGTCGCCGAACAGGTCCACGGTGAAGTGCGTCGCTTCCCGCACTCCCACCATGGCGCCGATCATGACCATCCACACCAGCAGGAAGCGCGACAGCTCCTCGGTCCAGATGTAGCGGGGAAAGAGGTCGGTGAAGCGGGCAAAGATCTGCATCGTTACCGGGATCACGATGATGCCCACGGTGGCCGCAAGCAGCCCGTTCAACAGCCGCACGTACAGATCCGTCGCGCGCCGCAGCGCGCCGCGGCCGCCGCCGATCGTGGTGCTCACGAGGTCAGGGCATTGATGCGCGACGCGATGTTTTCGGCGTCGATCTCGCGAGCATAGGCGGCCATGACGGGGGCCACGGCCGCGTTCATCGCCGCCCGCTCGCTAAAGGCCACGCGGCGCAGGCGGCCGGCGGTCTCCAGCGCGGTGATCTTCTGCTCGTCTTCCCCCGCCTCGGCGTTGCGGCCGAAGACGCCCGCTTCCAGCCCGGCGCGGCGAATGGCCTCCTGCAGCTCGCGCGGCAGCCGCGCCAGGCTCTGCGCGGAGAAGCAGAGCGGGCGGATGGTGATGGCGTGCTGAGTGAGGATCAGGTTCGGCCCGACCTCGTAGAAGCGCATCTGCTCGACGCCGGCGGCCTCGTTCTCGCCGGCCTCGATGACGCTATTCTGGATGGCGTTGTAGATCTCGTTATAGGCGATGACCTGCGGTGCCATGCCGGCAGCCTGGAAGGTGCGGCTCCAGATCGGCGCGCCCTGGACGCGGACTCGCAGCCCGCGCAACTCGGCCATGTTGGTGGCCGGCCGGTTGGAGAAGATGTTGCGCACGCCGCCGCCGGCGTAGCCGATGAGGATAACGCGGGCGCGACGCTCGATCTCGTCCGCTACCGGCTTGAACAGATCGCGGTCCAGCACCTGATTCCAATGGGCCAGGTCGCGGAACAGGAAGGGCGCGTCGATGTAGGGCGCGGCGCGGCTGTAGGTGGACATGTGGGCGGGGCTGACGATGGCGAAATCTACTGCGCGGCCGGCGGCCATGTACTCGAAATATTGCTTCTCCAGCCCAAGCGAGCTGTTCTTGTGCATGACGAAATTAACCGGTCGGTTGTAGTATTGCTTCACAAGATCCTCGAACCGCTGCATGCAGCGGTTGAAGACGTGCTCGTCGTTGAATTGACTGGCGCCGTTGAGGGTGATGGGCGCCTGGGCGCGGGCGACAAAGGGGGCGGCGAGCAACAGCCCGCCCAGCGTGCGACGCTTCATCATGTCTCTCCCATTGCCGGCTTGATGCCGGCTTGTGGGAAGGCTAGCGCGAGCCACGCAGTCTTGCCAACAATCATCAGCGTGGAAAGTCGCTGCTACGGTGGGCTATCCCGCCGGCACGGATGTGATCTTGCAGGATGCGATGACCGGTCCGGTGGACGAGGCTATGGCGGGTAGGGAAGTGGTGGTCATCCGTGCCGTCCTGCCGGCGGTCCGGATGGTGGCGGTGCCGACGCTGCGGCGGCGAGAGCCGCGGCGAGGGGCTGGCTTCCCGGCCTGGAGACGCCGGAGATGCCATCGGAGCGATGCAAGACGACGAAATCGACCTGGTCTATCGTTGAGGCTGCTGTTTGATGACCACATCCTGTCGTGGTGGTGGACAGACAATGCGCGGCTTAGCGCCTGGCCTTGTCCGGACGGGTTGACTACTCGCCGGCCATGCGCAGCGCCGCCTGCGGCGTGCCAAGCCGGGTGAGCGCGGTCACGTCGGCTGCCCGGTCCAGTCCCAGCGCGGCGTCCGCCAACTCGGCCGCCCGCGCCTCGCCCAGGATGGCGTCGGCCAGGCCGTGGAACTTGGCGCGCAGCTCGTCCTCGGTGAGAAAGTTGCCCGGCTCGCCCTTGGGCGCGACGACCATGGTCTCGAACACCTGCCCGCCGCGGGCGCGGATGGTCAGCTTGCCGGCCATGTTCTCGGGGAAATGCGCCTCAACCTCGGCATCGTGCTGCGGGAAGATCTTCGGCATTAGCGTGCGAAGTACCGGCTGGTTCATCAGGCCATAGCTGTCCCAGCCGAAATACCCGTAGGCTAGCGCGTTTGCGACCACGAACGGGCCGCTGAACTGGCCGTCCACCACGTTCTGCGGGTTCTGCTTGTACGCCGGCGGGTCGCCGACCAGGATCATGCCGCGGGCCGGCAGGCCCATGGTGACGTGCTCGATCTCCTCGGGCTTCAGGCCATGCTTGGTGCGCAGCTCCAGTGCCGCATCCACCGCGGCATGGCCGTAGCGGCACGACGGGTAGGGCTTCACCGCCGTCTGCATCAGCTCGAACTCGGTGCCGAGGCTGCGCACCGCGCGCTCCGGGTTCGGGTTGGGGGCGTAGGCGCGGAGGAAGCCGTTGCGGCCTTCGAAGGCCTCCGAAGCACCGCGGAAGCCTTCGCGCGCCAGCAGCGCGGCCGACAGGCCATTCAGCGCCGCCCAGCCGACCTGGAAACGTTTGGTCCAGGCGCCGTTGTGCAGGAAGGCCAGCGAGCCGGCGCATTGGCTCAGCGCGATGCCCTGTGCATGCGCCATCTGGCTGGCATCCAGGCCCAGCACGCGGCCAGCGGCAGCGGCGGCACCAAAGGCGCCGCAGGTGGCCGTGGGGTGGAAACCGCGGTCGTAATGATCGCCCCCGGGCAGGGCCAGCGACAGGCGGTTGGTCACCTCGTAGCCGGCGACGATGCCGGCCAGGACATCCTCGCCTTTCGCGCCAACCAGCTCGGCGGCGGCGATGGCGGCGGGGATGGTGGGCGCGCCGGGGTGCAGCGTGGCAGCAGCGTGGGTGTCGTCGAAATCCAATGAGTGGGCAAAGGCG
Organism: uncultured Rhodovarius sp.; assembly: GCA_964244395.1. Lineage (GTDB taxonomy): Bacteria > Pseudomonadota > Alphaproteobacteria > Acetobacterales > Acetobacteraceae > Rhodovarius. The sequence goes on along the minus strand of CAXTJY010000012.1, from coordinate 13,522 downwards.
CCGTTCAAAAGGGCGGCGCCGGTGGGCGCCCAGCGGCTCTGCTCGCCGAAGACGGCGTGATGGCCGGCGCCCAGGCCCATGGCGCGCGCGGCGGCCATCAGCGGCAGGCTGCTCTCGGCGTCGTGCCGGCCGCGCAGGATGTTGCCCAGCAGGTCCAGCAGCAGGAAGCGGGTGCGCGTCTGCACCGGCGCGGGCAGGTCGGCCCAGCGGATGGCGGCGCTGTATTCGGCGAAGATGCGGGTGACTTCGGTCATGCTCTATTTCCCTGCCTGTCCGCCATATTCACCACCTTTGCCACGGCGCGGTCAAACGCCGCGCCGGTTTGACCTGGGCAGCGGCCGGCCCCAGATGAGCTAGGCCCGGATAGGAAGTGGCCATGTCACGCTGGATGTTTCTCCTCGCCCTGGTGCCAGCGGCCGCCTCGGCCGGCACCACGAAATGGGCCGGGACCTACGCCTGTGCGCAGGGCGCCACGGCCCTCAAGTTGACGGTGATCGACGACGACCCCGCGCGCATCACCGCCGTCTTTGCCTTTGGCCCCAGCCCCGCCAACCCCGCAGTGGCACGCGGCGCCTTCACCTTGCGCGGCGAGCGGCGCGGCGGGCTTGTGGAGCTGCGGCCGGATGCCTGGCTGGAGCAGCCGGCCGACTACGATATGGTGGGCTTAAGCGGCCGCATGGCCGGCGACCGCTTCGAAGGGCGCATCCTGCACGAGACCTGCGCCGGCTTCTCGCTGCAACGTCAGCCAGGTTGAGCGGGACTCGCTGTTGCCCTGCAACGGCGCTCTGTGGCACTGCGGGCGCATGACCTTGGGCATGGCCGTTACCCGCCGAGTCGCGCCGCTGTTGCTGCTGGGCATGGCCGTGCAAGCCCAGACCGCAAGCAGCTTCGAGGCCTTCCTGCAAGGGATCAGACGCGAGGCGCAGGCCGGCGGCGTCTCTCCAGCCACCCTGAACCGCGCCTTCGCCGGCATCCGCGCCAATGACCGGGTGCTGGAGCTGGATCGCCGCCAGGCGGAATTCACCCTGAGCTGGGAAGGCTATCGCGATGGCAGGCTGAGCCAGACCCGGATCGATGCAGGCCGGCGCGCCTATGCCGACAATCGCGGCTTGTTGCAGCAGGTGCAGGGCCGCACCCGCGTCTCGGCCCGCACCATCATGGGCATCTGGGGGCTGGAGACGAATTACGGCGGCTTCACCGGCAATTTCAATGTGATCGAGGCGCTGGCCACCCTGGCCTGGGAGGGCCGCCGCGCCGCCTTCTTCCGGGCCGAGCTGCTGGCTGCCCTGCGCATCCTGGAGGCCGGCCACATCGCGCCGGAACGGATGCGCGGCAGCTACGCCGGCGCCATGGGCCAGCCGCAATTCATGCCGAGCAGCTTCGAGCGGCTGGCGATGGATTTCGACGGCGACGGCCGCCGCGACATCTGGGACAACCGGGCGGACGCGCTGGGCAGCATCGGCAACTACCTGGCCCGCAACGGCTGGCGCGAGGGCGAGAGCTGGGGCTTCGAGGTCGTGCTGCCCGCCGGCTTCGACGTGGGCTACGCCGAGCCATCCCGGCCCCGCCCGGCGGCGGAGTGGCCCAACCTGGATCAATGGGCGCGGATGGGGGTCCGGCGGGCGGATGGCGGCGCGCTGGGCGCGGGCGTCGGCGGCATCATCATCCCGGCCAATCAGGAACGCGGGACTCAGGCCTTCATGGCGCTGCCCAATTTCCATGCCATCCGGCGCTACAACCCCTCCAACTTCTATGCGCTGACGGTGGGGATGCTGGGCGATCTGGTCACCCGATGAGCGAGATGCCTGGCGCTCAGGCCGCCGGTGGCAGTATTGGCGCGATACCAAGCGTTGGCGCGCAGCAATGAGGGAATGCCTCCTCCTGCTGCTCATGCTGACGGGCTGCGCGCGGCCGGTGCTCCCCCTGGTGCCGCAGCCACGCTATGAAATCGGCCAGCCCTATCAGCTCGGTGGCGTCTGGTCCTATCCGCGCGAGGAGTTCGGCCTGGTGGAAGCCGGGCTCGGGGTGGTGCTGCCGGCCGGGCCGGCGCGGCGCACGCGCAACGGCGAAGTGTTCGAGGAGGGCGCGATGGTGGCGACGCACCGTACCCTGCAACTGCCAGCCATCGTCACGGTGACCAACCTGGAGAACGGTCGCAGCCTGAATCTGAGGGTGATCGAACATGGGCCGGAGCGGGCGGGGCGGATGCTGGGCGTCTCACGCCGCGCCGGCGAGTTGCTGGGCGTGGCGCCCGGCGGGGTGTTCCAGGCCCGGCTGGAGGTGCAGGGTGAGCCGAGCCAGGCGCTGGCCCGTGGGCTGCCGGGGGACCGGCCCGTCATTGCCATCGCGGCGGCGCCGGTGGGACGGGTGGAGCGAGAGACGCTGGCCGCCCCAGCCGGGGCAAGGCAAGCGGCGCCGCGGGTTGTGGTGGCCCGGCCGACCACGGCGGCGGTGGCCGACGTTCCTGATGCCGCACTGCCGCCCGCGCGTCTGCCGGAAGAGGTGCGGCAGGGCCCACCGCAACCGGGGCGGCTGATGCTGGATGCCGGAACGATGTTCACCCAGGCGCTGGCGCAACGGCAGGCGGCGCGGATCGGCGGGCGGGCGGAAGCCAACGGGCCGCGCTCCCGCCAGCAGGAATACCGGCTACGCGCTGGCCCTTTCGGCACGGTGACGGAGGCCGACGCGGCGCTGGCGCGGGCACGCGCCGCGGGCATCGGTGATGCGCGAATCACAGTGGAGTAATCATAACAACCGTTTGACCAAAATTTCCGAAAACGACGTTTCCGGACAAATTCATGGCGCGGGCATGAGGGGCCGACCCGCGCTCAAATCAGCTATCCCCGAGGACGTCCGTCGGCGACGGATTTGGTTGTCAAACAACTTTTAGAACATACGAAGAACATTACCACCTAATCAAGCCGTTTGCTGGGTTACCATGCTGTCGGCCAATCCGCGCGGCTGCTAAAGATGGGTGATGCATCCGACTCGTCGCGCGCTTCTGATCCTTCCAGCTCTCGCCGCGCCAGCAGTGGCCCAACCCGCGCGCCCCCCTGCCCGCGGCAACACGCCGCGCACGCCCCCTCGCCCACCCGGCACCCCCGCCACCTCCCCCGTCGGCCCGGTGGACACAGCTTCCCGCCAGGCCATCCTCGTCGATTTCGAGACCGACGCCGTCATCCTGGAAAAATCGGCGGACGAGCGGATGCCACCCAGCTCCATGTCCAAGCTCATGACTATGTACATGGTCTTCGACGCTCTCAAGGCGGGCCGCCTCCGCCTCGATCAGACCCTCACCGTCAGCGAAACCGCCTGGCGCATGGGGGGCAGCCGAATGTTCCTGGAGACTGGCTCGCAAGTGCCGGTCGAGGCGCTGTGCCGCGGCGTCATCGTTCAGTCCGGCAACGACGCCTGCGTCGTGCTGGCCGAGGGCATTGCCGGTAGCGAGCGGCAATTCTCCGAACTCATGACCCAGAAGGGCAGGGAACTCGGCCTCACCAACTCCACGTTCCGCAACGCCACCGGCTGGCCGGACCCGGAACACCGGATGACCTGCCGCGACCTGGCCCGGCTGGCCAAGCGCATCATCGCCGACTTCCCGGAATACTACCGGTATTACGGCGAACGCAGCTTTCGCTGGAACAATGTCAGCCAGGAAAATCGCAACCCGCTGCTGGCTCGGATGAACGGCGCCGACGGCATGAAGACCGGCCACACCGAAGAGGCCGGCTATGGCCTGACCGGCACGGTGAAGCAGGGCGACCGGCGCCTGATCATCGTCACCAACGGCCTGCCCAGCATGGCCGCCCGCGCCGAGGAGAACGTGCGCCTGCTGGAATGGGGCTTCGGCAATTTCGAGAATGTGGTGCTGTTCCGCGCTGCCGACGCCATCGAACAGGTGCCGGTCCGGCTCGGCGCGCAGGCCAGCGTGCCGCTGGTCGGCGGGCGCGACGTGGTGGCCACCCTGCCGCGGACCTGGCGCCAGTCCATGCAGGCTCGCCTGCGCTACGACGCGCCGATCGAAGCGCCGGTGATCCGCGGCCAGGAGCTCGGACGGCTGGAGATCAGCGGCCGCGGCGTGCCACCGATGGAATTGCCGCTCTATGCCGGTGCCGACGTCGAGCGGCTGGGCCTGCTGCCGCGCATTCCGGCGGTGATGGGGCGGTTGCTGGGCGGGGCTTGAGTTGCGTGGGGAAGCCAGCCTGATGGGGTCTGAGCTCCTATCGAGAGCCCGGCCAGGCGGTCGCCAAGCCGGGCGGCGCTAGATGTTCATCACCCTGGAAGGTGGTGAGGGGGCGGGCAAGTCCACCCAGGCGCAGCGGCTGGCGGCGCATTTCTGCCGCGAAGGTCGCCCGGTCTTTCTGACGCGCGAACCCGGTGGGGCCGCCGGCGCGGAAGCGGTCCGCGCCCTGCTTCTCAGCCGCCCCTGGGAGCATGGCGCCGAGATGCTGCTGCATTTCGCCGCCCGGCGGGAGCACATCACGCGCGCCGTCCGCCCCGCCCTCGTCGCCGGCGCGGTGGTGGTCAGCGATCGCTTCGCCGACAGCACCCTGGCCTATCAGGTGGGCGGGCAGGGCGGCAGCCCCGCGATGTGGCGGGGCCTATGCGATCTGGTGCTCGACGGCGTCTGGCCGCAGCGAAGCTTTCTGCTGGACCTGCCGGCCGAGGCCGGGCTGGCGCGTGCGTTGGCGCGCGGCGTCACCAACCGTTACGAGACGCTGGGCCTGGCCTTCCACCGGCGTATCCGGCAGGCCTTCCTGGACCAGGCGGCGGCTGAGCCGGCGCGTTTCAGGGTGATCGACGCCACGCGACCGCCCGACGACGTCACCGCCGCCATGCTGGCCGTGCTGTGACGTTGCGGAAAACCCCTCGCCTGCTGGGCCAAGCCACCGCCGGGGCCGCGCTGGCCGTATCGGCGCGGGCCGCACCGTGACTCCGCGGGAAAATCCGCGCCTGCTGGGCCACGCCGCCGCCGAGGCGGCTCTCGCCGCTTCGGCTCAGGCCGCCAGGCTGCACCACGCCTGGCTGATCACCGGGCCGCCGGGCATCGGCAAGGCGACGCTGGCCTTTCGCTTCGCCCGATGGCTGTTGGCCGGCGGCACCGGGCCCGACCTCCATCTGGACGAGGCGCACCCGGTGTTCCGCCGCGTCGCCGCCTCCGCGCATGCCGATTTGTTGAGCCTGGCGCCCAATACCGGGGAGAAGGGCAAGAAGCAGATGATCCGCGTGGAGGAAGTGCGCGGCCTGCGCGGCTTCATGAGCCTGACGCCGGCCGAGGGCGGCTACCGTGTGGTGGTGCTGGAAGAGGCCGAGACCATGGATCGTTTTGGCCAAAACGCCATCCTGAAAACGTTGGAGGAACCACCGCCGCGTGCCGTGCTATTGCTGACCAGTTCGGCGCCCGGCCAACTGCTGCCCACTATCCGAAGCCGCGTGCGGCGGCTGGAGTTGAGCCCGCTGGCCGAGGCCGAGATGGCCGAGTTGCTGCCGGGTATGCAAGCGGCGGAGCGGGAGGTGCTGCTGCGAATCGCCGGCGGCTCACCTGGTCGGGCCCTGCAATTGGCGGAAGGCGAAGGCCTCGCCATGGCGAGGCTGGCCGAGGAGGCGCTGGCAGGCGTGGTCGGCGGCCGGGCCATGGCCCTGGCCGAGCAGGTGGCGGGGCGCGATACGGCGCCGATGACCATCTTCTTTGCCCTGCTGCGCGCGGCGCTGGCCGCCGGGCTGCGCTCCGCCGCGGCCGGCGACCCGCCAGCCTGGGTGGGGGTGAGGCCGCTCGGCGACTGGAGCGAGGTCTGGTCGCGCATCGGTGCGCACGCCCGCACGGTCGAGGTGCTTAATCTGGAGCGGAAGCAGGCGGTGCTGGTGGTACTGGGTTGGTTGCGATAGTTGGTTGGTCTAGGGTGTGGACTGATTGAAGCCAATCCCTGACAGCGACGGCGAGGCAGACGCCGGCGAGGAAGTTGCGGGCTGTCTTGTCGTATCGGGTCGCGATCGCTCGCCAGTCTTTCAATCTGCAGAAGGCTCGCTCGATCAGGTTGCGCGCGCGGTAGGCAGCTGTGTCGAAGGCTGGCCGGATCAGCCGTCTTGGCGTCGGCGAGATGACGGGTTCGGTGCCTTGGCTTTCCAACGCTGGCAAGCCGTTGGTGAAGCTGGTCCCGGTGGAGGCGCGCAAACCGCGGACCCCGGGCCGCTTCGCCGGCATGCATGTTCCCGATGAGGCCATGGCGCCGTTGTCGGATGAGGAAACCGCCCTTTTCTACCGTTGAAGCTCCTCCTCGATACCCACGTCGTGGCGTGATGGTGGTCACTCGACATCCGCCTGAGCAAGACGATTCGTGGGCGCATCGCGAATCCAGACGTCGTGGTGCTCACCAGTCAGCAACGCCTTGGGAGATCGCGATCAGACATGCGCAAAAGCGGTGGCCCGAAGCGTCGGCTCGGCTTGATAGATGGGACGAATTTTTAAGGGAGGCGGTTTCGAGACGCTTCCCATCCGTCCCCGGCATGGCATCGAAGCCGCCTCTCTCGACTGGGCGCATCGCAACCCCTTCGATCATATCCTCGCCGCCCAGGCGCGGCTGGAAGGCCCGTCTCGTCACCGCCGATGCCTGGATGCTGGCTTTCCTGCCAGATGCGCTCGACGCCACCCAAGGGTAGCGTCGGCCGGCAGCACGCGGCATAGAAACGCCCATGCCCCGCTACCTCACCACGCCGATCTACTACGTCAACGACCGGCCGCATATCGGCCACGCCTATACCACGCTCTCTGTGGACGTACTGGCGCGCTGGTATCGGCTTGCCGGGGAAGAGGTGTTCTTCCTGACCGGTACGGACGAGCACGGCCAGAAAGTTGAACGCGCCGCCGCCGAGGCGGGGCAGGAGCCGCGGGTGTTCTGCGACCGGGTCAGCCAGGCCTTTCGCGACCTGACCACCACGATGGGCTTTTCCAACGACGCTTTCATCCGCACCACGGAACCGCGGCACCATGCCGCCTGCCAGGCGCTTTGGCTTAAACTCGAAGCGAATGGCCACATCTATCTTGGCCACTATGAAGGCTGGTACGCCGTCCGCGACGAGGCCTTCTACGGCGAGGATGAATTGACGGAGCGGGACGGCGTCCGTTACGCCCCCAGCGGCGCGCCGGTGGCCTGGGTCAAGGAGCCCTCCTACTTTTTCCGCCTGTCTGCATGGACCGATAAGCTGCTGACTTTCTACGAAGCGCGCACGGATTTCATCCTGCCGCTCAGCCGGCGCAACGAGGTGCTGAGCTTCGTGAAGTCCGGCCTTCAGGATCTGAGCATTTCCCGGACCAGCTTCTCATGGGGAGTGAAGGTGCCAGGCGACGACGCGCATGTCATGTATGTGTGGCTGGATGCGCTGACGAACTACATCACTGCAGTCGGCTATCCGACTGATCTCACGACATTCTGGCCCGCTGATCTGCACATGGTCGGTAAAGATATTCTGCGTTTCCACGCGATTTATTGGCCGGCCTTCCTGATGGCCGCCGACCTACCGCCGCCGCACCGTGTCTTCGCGCATGGCTGGTGGACCAATGAGGGGCAGAAGATCTCGAAGTCGCTCGGCAACGTCATCGATCCGGTGGCGCTGGTCGAGGAGTTCGGCCTCGATCCCGTCCGCTACTTTCTGCTGCGCGAGGTGCCGTTCGGCCAGGATGGCGACTTCTCGAAGCGGGCGCTGACCCAACGTCTTAACTCAGAACTGGCCGACGCGCTGGGCAACCTCGCCAACCGGACCCTCAGCCTGTTGCAGCGCAACGGCCGGGCCATGCTGCCGCCGGAGATCGCTTCGGACGGGCTTTGGATCGACCATGTCGGCGGGCTGGCCGCTAAGGTGGCGGAGGCCTTGAACGTGCAGCAATTTCACATCGCCCTGGAGCACATCTTCGCCGCCATCCGCGCCGCCAATGTCCACATCACGGAGCAGGCGCCGTGGG
>CAXTJY010000012.1:0-5555 GCA_964244395.1 uncultured Rhodovarius sp. | reverse complement strand
GCCGTGGGCGCTGAACAAGACGGACCCGGCGCGCGGGCTGGCAGTGCTGCGCGGGCTGCACGACGCGCTGCGCGTCTTCGCCACAGTTCTCACTCCGTTCATGCCAACCTCGATGGCAGCGCTGCTCGACCAGCTGGGCGTGCCGGCGGATGCGAGGGACCTCGCCGCGCTCGCCACGCCGCTGCCAGGTGGGCTGGCGTTGCCGCCGCCGGCGCCTCTGTTCCGCAAGCTGGAGCTGCCCGCATGATCTTCATCTGCCATTGCCATCTCCGCGCATCGCCACCGGCGATGTCGCGCGGCGCGGAGCTTTCGGCATGATCGTCGACAGCCATTGCCATCTCCGCGCATCGCCACGGGCGATGTCTCGCGGCGCGGAGCTTTCGGCGTGATCGTCGACAGCCACTGCCATCTCGATCATTTCTCGGCCGAGGAGCAGGCTGAGGTGGTGGCGCGGGCCGAGCGGGCAGGGGTGGCCCGCATGGTCACCATCGGCACGCGGCTGCACCAGGCGCCGGTGCAGAAGGCGATCGCCGAGCGCTTTCCGCAGGTCTGGTGCACCGTCGGCGTGCACCCGCACCAGGCGGGCGAGGGCGATATGCCCACGGTGGAGCAGATCGTGGCCACGGCAGACCACCCGCGCGTTATCGGCATCGGCGAAAGCGGGCTCGACTATTTCTACGACAAATCCCCGCGCGACGTGCAGCAGGAGGGCTTTCGGCGCCACATCCGCGCCGCCCGGACCGCCGGGCTGCCGCTGTGCATTCATGCGCGGGACGCAGACGAGGACGTGGCCGAAATCCTGCGCCAGGAAGCCGGGGCAGGCGGCCCCTTCGCCTTTCTGCTGCATTGCTTCTCCTCCGGCGCGGCGCTTGCCCAGGCTGCACTGGAACTCGGCGGCTACGTGTCCTTCTCCGGAATCCTGACATTCCCGCGGAGCCAGGAATTGCGCGATATCGCGGCCAACGTGCCGCCAGACCGCCTGCTGGTGGAGACAGACAGCCCGTTCCTCGCCCCGGTGCCGCTGCGCGGCAAGCGCTGCGAGCCTGCCTACACCGTCCACACCGCGCGGGTGCTGGCCCAGATGAAGGGCGTGAGCGAGGCGGAGATTGCGCGCATCACCACCGCTAACTTCCATCGCCTCTACCCCAAGGCGGCGTGACGTTCCGCATTCGCCTGCTGGGCACCGGCCCCAGCCAGGGCGTCCCCAATCTCGGCGGGGCCGACGAAGCGGGCGACTGGGGCGCCTGCGATCCAGCTGAGGCGCGCAACCGCCGCAGCCGCGCCAGCGCCCTGATCGAGACCACGGACGGCACCCGCATCCTGATCGATGCCGGTCCGGACATCCGGGCGCAGCTGCTGGCGGCGCGGGTTGCGCGGCTCGACCACGTCATCATTACCCACGCCCATGCCGACCACATCATGGGGCTGGACGAGTTGCGCGCGGTAAACCGCGCCACCGGCCGGGCACTGCCGCTGCATGCAATGGCCGAGACGCTGGCCGATTTGACCGTGCGCTTCGGCTACGCCTTTCACCCGCCGACGCCCGGCTTCTTCCGGCCCAGCCTGACGCCGCATACGGCTGAACCCGGTGCGGCACTGTCCTTGGGCGGCCTCGATATCCGGCTTGTTGAACAGGATCACCACGTCATGCGCACGCTGGGGCTGCGCATAGGGGGTTTCGCTTATTGCACGGATGTCGTGCGGCTGCCGGAGGCCAGCCTGGCCGCGCTGGCCGGCATCGACACCTGGGTCGTCGGCTGCTTTGCCGCCAACCCACATCCCGTGCATGCCCATGTCGGCCAGGTGCGGGACTGGGCACGGGCGCTTGGCGCACGCCGCACGATCCTGACGCATATGAGCAACGGGTTGGACTACGCCACGCTGCGGCGGGAACTGACGGATGGGCTGGAGCCCGGCTTCGATGGGCTGGAATTGAGCTTCTGATCCGCTTGCAGAGTTTTCCCCGACATATCCACCGGTCGCTATTTTCCATAATATATCTTATGCGATAACTAGGCCTGTGGAAATGGCGGTTTCACGCGGCTTTCCAGCCGACGACAAAAAGCCACCTGTTTTGCCCTTCTGTCGGTCCACGACACATTGCCGACGATGCCCGTGTCCTCGCCCGACATCACCCGCGTCTGCCGCCGACGCGAGCCCCGTCGGTGACCGACACGCGATACGTCAAGGACCGACGTGATCACGGTCGGAGCCCGACGCCACTCCCGTCGGTCGGCGACCACCGGCTGCGCAGCCCGGCCGATCCCATGCTATCGGCGGCCATGACCGACCGCCCGATCGACCGCCTGATCGCCATCATGGCCGCGCTCCGCGCGCCGCAAACCGGCTGCCCATGGGACTTGGTGCAGGATTTCGCCACCATCTCGCCCTACACCATCGAGGAAGCGCATGAGGTCGCCGACGCCATTTCTGCTGGCCCGGATCCGGCCATGCTGCAGGACGAGCTTGGCGATTTGCTGTTCCAGGTCGTCTACCACGCCCGAATGGCCGAGGAGCGTGGCTGGTTCGGCTTCGATCAGGTCGCCGAAGCCATTTCCACCAAAATGATCCGCCGCCATCCGCATGTCTTCGGCGATGCCGCCGCGCGCGACGCCGGCGCCCAAAACGCGGCATGGGAGGCGCAAAAGGCCGCCGAACGTGCCGCCCGCGCCGAGACCGGAACCCTGGCCGGGGTGCCGGCCGCCCTGCCCGCCCTGACCCGCGCCGCCAAGCTGACCCGCCGCGCCGCGCGCGTCGGCTTCGACTGGCCGGATGCCGCGGCGGTTCTCGACAAGTTGGAAGAAGAGGCGGCGGAATTACGCGCCGAGTTGCCTGGCGCGGCACCCGAACGGCTGGCGGATGAGCTGGGCGACATCCTGTTCGTCGTCGCCAACCTGGCACGCAAGCTGGAGTTGGACCCGGAAGCCACGTTGGCCGCCGCGAACCGCAAATTCACCCGGCGGTTCGAGGCGGTGGAGGCCAGCCTGGCCCGGCAAGGCCGTGCGCCGCTGGACGCGACGCTAGCCGACATGGAAGAAGCCTGGCAGGCGGCCAAGAAGTCCGGCCTGTAAACTTTCACATGACTGGAGGAACGGACGGACTTGTTCCGTTCTCGTCTCCCCTGGCCGATTCGGGGCTGTTTTTCCTATTCTCAGGCAGGGGAATAAAGTCCTCAGCATCGTAGGCACGACTCGCGTGAGGAGCCTACGAAATTCCAGTAGATGTAGGGTCCATCCAACACCGCGCCGCCGAGCAGCAGCAGCCTGGCTTCCTTGGCGCCGGTCGTCAGTGTGATGCCATCTCCAGCGCGAAAGACCAGCATCCGTCCGGCCTCGAACAGCTCGCCAGCCACGGCCAAGCCGCCTTGCACGATATAGGCGGCGCGTTCCTCATGCCCGCTCTCCAGCGGCATCGCAGCGGCCGGCGCCAGAGTGGCGTCGGAGTAAAAGAGCGGCCACAGCGGGCGCACCGGTGCCGTCTGTCCCAACCGGTGCCGGCAATCAGCCGCAACCGGGCGCCGCCATCCTCGATGACCGGCAGGCTGCTGGGACCGTGGTGTGCGAAATCGGGCGCGCGCTCCTCCTCGACGCGGGCAGCGCCAGCTAGCTTTGGATTCCGAAAAGCGGGTTGGGCCCGTCTCGCAACGCCGTGTCCGTCCGTCGGAATGCACGATGCCTCGCCCCGCCGTCATCCAGTTGACGTCGCCCGGATCGATGGCCTGGCGTACACTCAATGAATCGAGGTGCAGGATTTGCCCCGCGAACAGGTAGGTGACGATGGACAGCCCGATATGCGGGTGCGGTCGGACGTCGAGCCCCTGGCCAGTCAGGAATTCCCCCGGCCCCATCTGATCGAAGAAGATGAAGGGGCCGACCATCTGCCGCTGGGCACTGGGCAGGGCCCGGCGGACTTCGAAGCCCCCGATGTCGTGGGCACGCGGGATGATAAGTGTTCCGAGCTCCATGCTGCGGGCTCCTTCGCGGAACCCGCAGCACACACCTTAAGGCGACGCCGGTCTCAGCGGCCGCGCTTGGTCAACGTCATCCGGTAGCCGCAGGCCTGGCGGGTCGCTTCACCCTGGAAGCCGCGACCCTGAAAGCTGCCCTGGGCGGCCATGGTGTCGCCGCTGAACGCGATCATGCCGTCGGGCGTGATGGTGCCCTCCATCCGGCTGCCGCGGCCCAGCGACAGCGCGGCGCGGCCGCCATTCACCGTCATGGCGGCCGGGAAGCGGGCCGGGCGGCAGGCAGCGCCATCTGTCGTCACCTGGTTCGGCATGACGGAAGCGGTGCCGACGTAGCGGCCATCCAGCCCGGCCGGGCCGGCGTTGATCGCGGCGGGCGCTGGCGCGGCGGGCGCCACGATCTGCGGCGCGACAGGCCGGCGCGCCGCCACCGGCGCGGGATCGCTGGCGCAGGCGGCCATCATCAGGGGAAGTGCGAGCAGGGCGTAGCGCATGGGGACATCCTTCGTTCTATACCGCAGCCAAACGCTCCATTCATGTCAGGGTTGCGGCGGCGCCCAGCGGGCCGCGCGCTTTTCACGGAAAGCGGCTATGCCCTCCATCGCCTCGGTGCCAGCGGCAGTGCGGCCGAAGCTTTCGGCCCCCGCCTCGGCATAGCCCGGCGGTGAGACGGGTCCCAGCGCCGCAAGCAGCGCCTTGGTCTCCGCCAGCGCCCGCGGCCCGCCCAGCGCCACCGCGGCGACGCAGTCCGCGACCATGGCGTCCAGCGCCGCCAGGTCCGCGGCCAAGCCATGCACCAGGCCAATCCGCTCGGCTTCCGCGGCGCCCAGCACACGGCCTTCCAGCACCATGCGGGTGGCCTGGGCGCGCCCCATCCGCCGTGCCAGCCATGGCAGGATTTGGGCCGGCACCAGGCCGCGCCGCACCTCGGGTGCTGCGAATCGGGCGTCGGCGCTGGCAAAGGCAATGTCGGCGGCGCACACAAAGCCCAGACCACCGGCATGGGCCGAACCCTCGATGGCAGCCACAACCACCTGCGGCAGCCGGCTGATCGCCTCGAAGCGGGCACCGACGGTGCGATTGCGGGCTTGCTGCGCCGCCAGCCGCTCTTCCGCAGTGCCGCCGCCCGCCACCTCGGTCAGGTCCAGCCCAGCGCAGAAATGGCCGCCGGCGCCGCTGAAAACCACCACCCGGGCCTGGGTATCCTCGCGCAGCTCGGCCAGGGCGGCGTCCAGCGCCTCGCCCATGCCGCCGCCGATGGCGTTGCGCCGGGCCGGCCGGTTCAGGGTGATGCGGGCGACCGCGCCTTCGCGGCTGAAAAGAATGGGTGCTTGATCCATGGCGTGTCCTTGCGCCGCTTGATTTCCCCGGCGGCTGCCGCGATGTTGCCACAACACCGATGACCATGCACCGCACCCGCCGGCCGCAGTTCTTCTACACCACGGCCCCGCTCCCTTGCCCGTATCTGCCCGGACGGACGGAGCGGAAGATCGTGACCGAACTCTCCGGCCCCACCGCGGATTCGCTGCATGACCGTCTGAGCCGGGCGGGATTCCGGCGCAGCCACAACATCGCCTACTCGCCGGTCTGC
>CAXTJY010000011.1:14291-17753 GCA_964244395.1 uncultured Rhodovarius sp. | reverse complement strand
GGGGTTAACCCCTTATCTGGAACCCCTGCAAAAATAAACGTTTTGAGACCTCCATGATCGGCAGTTGCGCGGTGATCGACGACACCACGGCGCGCAGCGTGATCCCGCCTGGGTGCCCGGCCTCGGTCAGCAGGGCCCGCGCCCGAGCGGGGTCCGGTACGAAGCGCGGCACGTCCTGCGTCGCGCCGAGGTAGCCGGGGGGCACCACGCTTGGCCAGGGCGTCGCCACGTCCGTCCCGACAAAATTCGCGATGGCCAGCGGGTCCACCGCGTGCTGCACCGCGCGCCGCACCCGTGCATCCGTCAGCGGCGGCGATGCCGTGTTGATCAGCAGGGTGCGGAACTCGCCGGGGCCGAACACGTCCACCACGGTGCTGGGCTGCGCCCGCATGCGCTCGACCCAGCGCTGCTCGCGGCGGCCGGAGATCAGGTCCAGTTCGCCGGCGGTAAAGGCAAGCTCGCGCGTCTGGTCGGAGTTGATGAAGCGCACATCCACCCCGGCAAGCGCTGGGGCGCCGCGGAAATGCCGGGCGTGTGGCGCCAACCGCACCCGGCCGGGGCTGGCATTGTCGAGCCGGAACGGACCGGTGCCGACGCCCGCCGGGTTCACGATCATGCCGCCATGATAGTTGGCGAACAGGCCGAGCAGGCCGGGCACGGGGGTGGCCATCCGCACCACGACCGTGCGCGCGTCCGGCACGGCGATTTCCGCCACGGCGCGGTAGTCGGCGGCGAAGCTGCTGCGGGTAGGGTCCGCGGCGCGGCGCAGGGATTCGGCCACCACGCCGGCATCCAGCAGGCTGCCGTCATGGAAGCGCACGTCGTCGCGCAGGCGGAAGGTCAGGGTCAGGCCGTCGTCGGATCGGGTGAAGCTCTCGGCCAGGTCGGGCTCCAGCGCTGCAGGGTCTGCGCTTCCCGGCGGGAAGCGCAGCAGCCCGTCGAACATCATCGCCGCGGTGCCCTTATCCTGCGTCGCGGTGGCGCGGTGCGGGTCCAGGCTGCCGGGATCCTGGCCGTTGGTGCCGATGCGCAGGGTTTGCGCAAACGCCGGGACGACCAAAGAAAGCAGCAGCAGTGCGCGGATGAACATGGCTTGCAGGATGGCGCCTGCGCCCGCAGGCTCGCAAGTGATGGAAACAGGTGACAGGGCCGTCTTGGGCGGAGGGATGCCGGTAGGCGCGTCGCAGGCGGCGGTGCCGAATGGCGGGGACATGGCCGCCGCCAAGTCACTGCAGGCCCCCTCGCCACGGCGCTTCGCCGCGTGAACCCAGTTGGTCCTACCCAAGGGAAAAGCGGCGACGCGGGGGGCTGGCTGCCTGGCGGCGTGCCCGGCGTGACCTGGCCTAACTCGCCGCGCGGCGAGGGCGGACGAGCCGGCCTGCTCGCCCCCCCGAACGCCCTGGAAGTGCGCGACCTCCGCAGCGAATTCCGCATCGATGGGGTGTGGCGCGAAGCGGTGGCCGGCGTATCCTTCAGCCTGGCGCCGCGGCAAACCCTCGCCCTGGTCGGCGAAAGCGGTTGCGGCAAGAGCGTGACCGCGATGAGCGTGATGGGCCTGATCCGCCCACCCGTCGGCCGCGTGGCCGGGGGCGAGGTGATGCTGGAGGGGCAGGACATCGCGCGGCTGCCCGAAGCCGCTTTGGAAAAGCTGCGCGGCGCGCGCATGGCGATGATCTTCCAGGAGCCGATGACCGCGCTGAACCCGGTGATGACGGTGGGCGACCAGGTGGCGGAGGCGCTGGTGATCCATGAAGGTTTGTCGCGCGCGGCGGCGCTGGACCGGGCTCGGGCTCTGTTCGAGGAGGTGAAAATCCCCTCCGCCGCCGCCCGGCTGCGGGATTTTCCGCACCAATTCTCCGGCGGCATGCGGCAGCGCGTGATGATCGCCATCGCGCTGGCCTGCCAGCCCGCCGTCCTGCTGGCGGACGAGCCGACGACGGCGCTGGACGTCACCATCCAGGCGCAGGTGCTGGGGCTGCTGGCCGACGCGCAGCAGGCGCGCGGCATGGCCATGCTGTTCATCACCCATAACCTGGGCGTGGTGGCGCAGATCGCGGATGACGTGGCGGTGATGTATGCCGGGCAGGTGGTGGAGCAGGGTCGCGTGGCCGATATCTTCGCCCGGCCAGCGCATCCCTATACGCGGGCGTTGTTCGCGGCCATTCCGCGGCTGTCGGCCGCCGCGCAGCCGCTGGTGGCCATCCCGGGCCGGGTGCCGCCGCTGGATGCGATGCCGGCAGGTTGCCGGTTCGAGGCACGGTGCCCGATGGCTGGGCCGGGCTGCGAGCAGCCACAGGTGCTGCGCGATATCGGCGGACAGTCGGTGCGGTGCCACCGTGCCTGAGCGGGGCATGGCCAGCGCGCGCGTGGAGATGCCCGACTGCGACGTCGTGATGCTCGGCGGCGCCTCGCGGTGCCGCTGGCCGGGCTGTCGGTGGTGCTTCGATGGAGGATCGAAATGATTGATCCCGTCGGCCGCGTCGTGCTGGTCAGCGGTGCCTCGCGCGGCATCGGCCGGGCCATCGCGGAACGGCTGATTTCGGCCGGCTGCCTGGTCAGCGCGGGGGTGCGCGATCCGGCCACCGCGCCCGCCGGCAGCCTGGCCTGCCTCTACGACGCCACCGGCAGCCCCGCCGAATGGGTCGCGCAAACCCTGGCCGCGCATGGCCGTATCGACGCGCTGGTGAACGCCGCCGGGATCAATCCGAAGGCACATTTCCTCAGCGAGGACGAAGCGCCCTTCGAGGAGATGTGGCGCGTCAACAGCATGGCGCCCATGCGGGTCATTCGCGCCGCCTGGCCCTCGCTGCTGGCCAGCGGAACGGGCCGGGTGGTGAACGTCTCTTCGCTGTCCGGCAAGCGGGTGCGCAACGACAACACCGGCTACGCCATGAGCAAATTTGCCCTGATGGCGCTGACCCAGGCGGTGCGGCGCGAGGGGTTTTCGCGGGGAGTCCGGGCGTCAGCGCTCAGCCCCGGCTTCGTCGCCACCGACATGACGATGGCGGCGGATTTCGACCGCGGCCAGATGACGACGCCCGGCGACCTGGCGGAGCTGGCCTTCATGCTGCTCCATTTGCCCAACAACGCCACCATCGCCGAATTGCTGGTGAATTGCCGGCTGGAGGCGCAGTTGTGACGGTGGTTCGGCTGCTGGACCAGGACCGGCCGGCCGTGACCTTCATGCTGGACGGCGTACCGGCCGAGGCGCGCGCCGGGGACACGGTGCTGACCGCACTGCTGACGGCCGGCAAAGTCGTGCGCGACAGTGAGTTCGGCGACGGCCACCGCGCCGGCTTCTGCTGGATGGGCGCCTGCCAGGATTGTCTTGTCAGCGTGGACGGCGTGACGGCGCGGGCTTGCGGGACGCTGGTGGCGCCAGGCATGCAGGTGGCGCGGCGATGAGCCTGGTCGTCGTCGGCGCCGGCCCCGCCGGGGTGCGCGCGGTGGAACGGCTGGTCG
>CAXTJY010000011.1:9660-14281 GCA_964244395.1 uncultured Rhodovarius sp. | reverse complement strand
GCCGAGACCCGGAAGGAGACCGCCGGGTGGCTGGAACGGCTGGTCGGCGCCGGCCACCGGCCGGTCTGGATCGACGAGGCGCCGGATGGCGGCGGCAGGGTGTTCCAGAAGCCGCCGCCCGGTTTTTCGCGCGGCGCGGCTGACCTGTATGGCGAGGATGCGTCCCGCGCCACCGCGCTGCACACCGCGCTGGAGGCGCTGAAGCCGCACACCGATTGGCGGCCCAGCACCCTGGTCTGGAATCTGCGGCCCGGCACGCGGCTGCTGGATGTGCGCGGGCCGGCCGGCCACGCCGAAATCGCCTACGAAAAGCTCATCCTGTGCACCGGCGCGATGGACCGCGTGGTGCCGATCCCCGGCTGGACGCAGCCCGGCGTCACCAGCCTGGGTGCGGCGCAGATCGCGTTGAAGACGCAGGGCCTGGCAATGGGGCGCCGGGTGGCGTTGTGCGGCACCGGGCCGCTGTTGCTGCTGCTGGCCTGGCAATTGACCAAGGCCGGCGCGCCGCCGGTGCTGGTGCTGGAGAGCTCGCCCTGGGCCACTACACTGCGCGCCTCGCCCGGGCTGGCGCTGAACCCCGCCGCCGTGCTGCGTGGGCTGTCCTGGCGCGCCCGCCTGTCCGTGCGGACCGGGGCGGTGCCGCTGCGCATCGAACCAGGCTGCACCGCCCTGGTCTGGCGCGACGGCCGCGGCGAACACCGCACCGAGGTGGATGCCGTGGCGCTGGGCTGGGGGCTGAAGCCGGAGACGCAGCTGGCCGACCTCGCCGGCGTGCCCTTCGCCTTCGATCGGGCCCAGCGGCTGTGGCTGCCGGAATGCGACGCGGCTGGGCGCACCGCCGTGCCCGGGGTGTTCCTGGCCGGCGACGGCGCCAGCATCGGCGGCAGCGTGATGGCGGAGCTGGCCGGCGCCCGGGCCGCCCTGGCCGCGTTGGGCGATGACCGCAGCGCCGCGCTGGACCGCGCCATCGCCCGGGAGGCGCGCTTCCGCCGCGCGCTGGACCTCGCCTACCCCTACCCGCATGCGCTCGCCGCGGCGATGCCAGACGAGACCCTGCTGTGCCGCTGCGAGGCGATCACCGCCGCCGAGCTGCGGGCTCACGCGGCGGAACCGCAGCAGCCCGCGGCGCCGGAGATCAACCGCGGCAAGGCGCTGACCCGGGTGGGCATGGGCCGCTGCCAGGGCCGGCTGTGCGGGCCGCCGGCCGCCGAGGTGCTGGCAAGCGCGCTGGGCTGCGACATCGCAGAGGTCGGCCGGCTGCGCGGGCAGATGCCGGTGAAGCCGGTGGTGATGGCGTGAGGCGGGCACGATCCGCGGGGCGGTGGGCCGCAAGGGCAACTCCGGAGAACGCACGCCCGGACAGGGCGAAGCCCATTCACGCCGCGATGACGGCGTGATGGCCCGGCAAGCCGATGTGCTGATCCTGGGCGGCGGCGGCGCCGGCTGCTCGGCCGCGCTGCACCTGGCGCGGCGCGGCGCTTCCGTGGTGCTGCTAGAGCGCGGCCTGGTCGGCGGCCAGGCCAGCGGCGTGAACCATGGCGGGGTGCGGCAGCAGGGCCGGCACCCGGCGGAAATCGCGCTGGCGCGGCGCTCGCGCGCGCTGTGGGCCGATATGAAGGCGCTGTGCGGCACCGACGCGGAGTTCGACCCCTGCGGCCACCTCAAGCTGGCGCGCAGCGAGGCAGAAGAAGCCGACCTGCTGCGCTGGAACGCCATGGCGGCCGAACACGGCCTGCCCACCACCATGCTGGGCCGCAACGCCATCCGCGCGCAGCACCCGTATTTTTCCGGGAAGGTCGTCGCGGGTTCGCTGCTGGCCGAGGATGGCTCGGCCAATCCGCGGCTGCTGGTGCCGGCGCTGGCCCGGGCGGCGCGGGAGGCCGGCGCCACCTTGCTCGAACAGCACGAGGTCACCGCCATCGACGCAGGCTTTCGCGTCGAGGCCGCCGGTCAGACCTTCACCGCGCCCATCCTGCTCAACACCGCCGGCTTCTGGGGTGGCAAGGTCGCGGCCGGGTTCGGCGAGCCGGTGCCGGTGTACCCGCTCAGCCCCAACATGCTGGTGACGGAGCCGCTGCCCTTCTTCTGCACCCACAATCTCGGCGTGGTCGGCGGCGATGTGTATGTCCGGCAGATCAGCCGCGGCAACGTCATCTATGGCGGCGGGCGGGGCGAGAATGATGGGCTGCGGTCGCGGCCGCTGCCCGAGCCAGGCTTTGGCGCCACCGCGCGGCTGGTGGAGCTGATCCCGCATCTGGCGGGTGCGTTGGTGATCCGCAGCTGGACCGGCATCGATGGTGGCATGCCGGACGCGCTGCCGGTGCTGGGGCCGTCGCGCACGACGCCCGGGCTGATTCATGCATTCGGCTTTTCCGGGCATGGCTTCATGCTGGGGCCGGCGGTCGGCGCCATCCTGTCCGAGCTGGTGCTGGACGCTCGGACCGACGTGCCGTTGGAAGCCTTCGACATTGCCCGCTTCGCGGCCCACACTCCCCTGCAAGACGACATCTGGAAGACGAGGCTGGAATGATGAGACACGCGATCACGGCGCTGCTGCTCCTTGCCGGAACTGCGAATGCGCAGACGCTGCGCATCGGCATGGCGGCGCAGGATGTCGGAAGACTCGACCCGCATTTCGCCGTTTCGACCATCGACCGCGTCGCGGTGGCCTGGATGTTCAACGGGCTGGTGCGGTTTCCGCCAGGCTCGATCGACCCCGCGCGCATCGAGCCCGACCTGGCGGAGCGTTGGGAGAGCAGCCCGGACGGCAAGGTCTGGACCTTCTTCCTACGCCCGAACGTGCGGTTCCATGGCGACTTCGGCACGCTGACGGCGGATGACGTGGTGTTCAGCCTGCGCCGCGCCGGCACCGCCGCGACGTCAGCGTTCTCCGCCGATTTCCGCGCCTTCGAAAGCGTCGAGGCGGTGGACCCGATGACGGTGCGGATCACGTTGCGGGAGAACGTGCCCAGCCTGCTCGGCCTGGTGACCAATTACTCCGGCGGCTACATCGTCAGCCGGCGGGCCGCCACCGAACGCGGCGACGGCTTCGCCCGCGCCCCCATCGGCACCGGCCCCTTCGCCCTGGAGCGCGTGACGCCCAACGCCTCGGCCGAATTCGTGGCGCACCCGCAGTATTTCCGCGGCGCGCCGCAGATCCCGCGGATTTCCTACCGCTTCATCCCCTCCGACGCCTCGCGCGACCTGGCCTTCCAGAACCGCGAGCTGGAGATCAATTACGGCCGCGCCGACCAGACCTGGGTGACGCGCAACCGCGCCTTGCCCGGCGTGACGGTGGACGTGTTCGAGCCGGGCGAGCTGACCATCCTCAACCTCGACACCACACGCCCGCCCTTCAATGACATCCGGATTCGTCAGGCGGTGGCGCATGCCATCAACCGGGCGGAGATGGTGCGCTGGCGTGGGGCGGACGTGTCTCGCGAAGGGCAGTCGCTGGTGCCGCGCGGCTATCTGGGCTTCACCGCCGATAACGGCCTGCTGGGCTTCGACACAGCACGGGCGCGGGCTTTGCTGGCCGAAGCAGGGCACCCGAACGGCATCACCATCCGCGTGGTGCACACCCAGCTGCCGGAAATGCTGAGCGGCATGCAGGTGATCCAACAGCAGCTCCGCCGGGCCGGGATTACGCTGGATCTGCAGGTGGTCGAGCACGCCACCTTCCACCAGCAGATCCGGCAGAACCTGTCGCCGCTGGTGTATTACGCGGCGGCGCGCTTCCCGATCGCCGACATCTACCTCAACCAGTTTTTCCATGGCCGCAGCCGGGTGGGCACTGCCACGGCGGTGACCAACTTCTCGCATTGCGAGATGGCGGATGGGCAGATCGACGCCGCCCGCGTCTCGACGAACCCGGCGGAACAGCTGCGGCTATGGGCCGAGGCGCAAAGGCTGCTGGTGACGGCGGTGTGCGGCGTGCCGGTGTTCGAGACGCTACTGGTATTCGCGCGCCGGAATACCGTCGATTACGGCTACCCGCTGACCGGCAGCATGAGCCTGGGGCCGCTGATCACGGAGGCGACCCGGCTGACGCAGTGACGCACGCTCGATCAGCGTCATGGCCGGGCTCGACCCGGCCATCTCCGGGTCGTGTGTGCCACCTGCCTCAGGAGGTGTCCGGGTCAAGCCCGGGCATGACGCAAGGGCTGTGATCGGCTTCGTCACCCGCCGCCTCCTCGCCGCCATCCCCACTTTGCTGGCGGTCCTGACCCTCGTCTTCGTCATCGTCCGCATCGTGCCGGGCGATCCGGCGCTTGTGATCCTGGGCGATCAGGCGACGCCCGAGGCGGCAGCCGCCCTGCGGGCCCGGTTGGGGCTGGATGTCTCCATCTTCACGCAATACCTGCGCTTCATGGGCGCCGCGCTGACCGGCAATTTCGGCGCCTCCATGGTCACCAGCCGGCCGATCTTCGAGGAGGTCGGCGCCGTGCTGCCGCACACCATCGACCTGACGCTGGCGGCGATGGTGGTGGGCGTGGCGATCGGCGTTCCGGTCGGCATCTGGGCGGCGCTGCACCGCAACGGGGCCATCGACGTGGCGGCGCGGCTGCTGTCGCTGATCGGGCTGTCCTTCCCGGTGTTCGTCTCCGGCATCTTCCTGCTG
>CAXTJY010000011.1:9382-9650 GCA_964244395.1 uncultured Rhodovarius sp. | reverse complement strand
TCCCGGTCATCGGCTCGGCCGAGCTCAACGACATCCCCGACCGGCTGTACAAGCTGGTCCTCCCCGCGCTGACGCTGGGGCTGGTGATGGCGGCGTACATCACGCGCGTGACCCGCTCCGCCATGCTGGCCAGCCTCTCGGAGGACTACATCCGCACCGCGCGGGCCAAGGGGGTGCCTTGGCGGCGGGTGGTGTGGGTGCATGGGCTGCGCAACGCGTCGCTGCCCATCGTCACCGTCGTCGGCCTGTATGTCGGAATCCTGATGGG
>CAXTJY010000011.1:1828-9372 GCA_964244395.1 uncultured Rhodovarius sp. | reverse complement strand
ATTCCGTGCTGACCGAAATCGTGTTTAACCGGCCCGGCCTGGGCAAGGTGATCGTGGGCGCGCTGAACCAGCGCGACTACACGATGCTGCAGGGGCTGATGGTGATCTACTGCTTCCTGATCGTCGTGGTGAACCTGATCACCGACCTGCTGTACGGCGTGCTGGACCCGCGGGTGAAGGCGTGAGGAATTCTGCCCGGCGATGGGGCGCGGCATGACGGCGTTTCGCCGCGCGCTGCGCCGCGCCACGGCCAACCCCACCACCACCACAGGCGCCATCATCACCCTGGCCATCGTGGCGGCAGCCGTGCTGGCGCCCTTTCTGGCGCCGTATGACCCGACCGAGCAGGACATCATCGCCCGCCTGCAAGGCCCCTCCGCCGAATTCCTGCTGGGCACCGACCAGTTCGGCCGCGACATCCTCTCACGGCTGATGTTCGGCGCGCAGATTTCGCTCACCGTCTCGCTTGGCGCCATTGCCGCCGCCATCGTCTTCGGCGGCGTCATCGGCATGGTGTCAGGCTATGTCGGTGGGCGGTTCGACCTGCTGGTGATGCAGACGATGGACGTGCTGCTCAGCTTCCCCAGCCTGATCCTGGGGCTGATAGTGGTGGCTCTGCTGGGGCCGGACCTGATCAACCTGGTTGTCGCCATCGCGCTTACCGCCATCGCACCCTTCGCCCGCATCGCCCGGGCGCCGACGCTGGTGCTGAAGGAGCGCGCCTTCGTGGAAGCCGGCCACGCGCTGGGCTACTCCCACACCCGCATCCTGTTCCGCCACATCCTGCCCAACATCCTGTCCGAGCTGCTGGTCATGGGCTCGCTGTGGATGGCGACGGCGGTACGGACGGAGGCCTCGTTGTCCTTCATCGGCCTGGGCGTGAAGCCGCCGACGCCGAGCTGGGGCGGCATGACGCGGGACGGCTTCGAGAACATCCTCGACGCACCCTGGCTGGCGGTGTTCCCCGGCATCGCCATCCTGCTGCTGGTGCTGGGGCTGAACATGGTGGGGGATGGGTTGCGCGACGCGACCGACCCGAAGCTGCGCAATGAATAGCACCGAGGCGGGGGCATCTCCCCAGGGGGTTCCACTTCTGGAAGTCCGCGGCCTGCAGAAGCACTTCGTGCAGCGGGCCGGCCTGCTCGGCCGTCGCATCACCACCATCCGCGCGGTGCAGGATATCTCGCTCACCATCCAACCGGGCGAGGCAGTGGGGCTGGTCGGCGAATCCGGCTGCGGCAAATCCACCGCGGCGCGCGCCATGCTGCGGCTCATCGAGCCCAGCGCGGGCACCGTGCGCTTCAAGGGGCAGGATGTGCTGGCGGCGCGGGGCGAGGCGCTGAAGACCATCCGGAGGAAGATGCAGATCGTCTTTCAGGACCCCTATTCCAGCCTCAACCCGCGGCAGACCATCGGCTCCGCGCTGATGGAGCCGATGCGGGTTCACGGCATCGCCACCGGCGCGGCGGCGCGTGCCCGTGCCGCGGCCCTGGTGGACGAGGTCGGCCTGCCGGCCAATGCGCTGGACCGCTACCCGCATGAATTCTCCGGCGGCCAGCGCCAGCGCATCGGCATCGCCCGCGCGCTCACCCTGGAGCCCGAACTCATCGTCGCCGACGAGCCCGTCTCGGCGCTGGACGTTTCCGTGCAAGCCCAGGTGCTGCTGCTGCTGCGCGAGCTGCGAACCCGCCGCGGCCTGGCCTTTCTCTTCGTCAGCCACGACCTGTCGGTCATCCGGTGGTTCTGCGACCGTGTCGCCGTCATGTATCTGGGCCGCATCGTCGAGGAAGGCCCCGTGGCGGAAGTGCTGCGCGCGCCGCTGCACCCCTACGCCAATATGCTGCGCGAAGCGTCGCCCGAACCCGACCCGGCCCGGCGCGGCAAACTGCCGCGCATCATCGGCGAAATCCCCTCCGCCGCCGCCCCCCCGCCCGGCTGCGCCTTCCATCCGCGTTGCCTCGGGGCCATGCCGGTGTGCATGCGGATCGTACCGCCGTTACGCGCCCTGGGCGACCGGCGATCCGTGGCGTGCCACCTGTACGACTCCGTGGCTGGCTAGGGCCCCTGGGGACAGTAGGGCTGCGGGCGCACTCAACGGTCCTCCGCGATGCATCCCAGCACGGCCATCCGGGCCCGGGTGGTGCGCAGCTTGTCGTCGGCGCCACGCGGCGCCTACCATCCTGCATGAATGTCGCCCTGCCTCGCCGCGTCTTGCCGGGAGTGCTCGCCGCGCCTGCGCTGGCGCAGGACGCCTGGCCCTCTCGCCCCATTCGCTGCATCGTCCCCTTCCCGCCCGGCGGCGGCACCGACATCGCCGGGCGGCTGGCCGTCCGCCGCATGGGCGAGGCGCTGGGCGCCACCATCGTGGTCGAGAACCGGCCCGGCGCCGGCGGCGCCATCGGCAGCCTGGCGGTCGCCCGCTCGGCGCCGGACGGCTACACGATCGGCGTCGCCACGACGAGCACGCATCCCGTGGCGCCCATCTTCCAGCGCGACCTGGCCTATGACCCGGTCGCAGATTTTGCCGCCATCACCCAGATCGGCACCACCCCCTATGTGCTCATCGCCGGCCGTGCCGCGCCGGCGGTGGGTTTGCAGGAGCTGCTGGCCTGGCTGCGCGCCCGGCCGGGCCAGATCAGCTATGCTTCGGTCGGCGTTTCCACGCTGGGCTATCTGCTGGCGCGGCAGTTCGAGCAACTGACCGGGCTCAGTCTCAACCACGTGCCCTATCGCGGCTCGTCCCAGGTTTACCCTGATCTTCTGAACGGCACCGTCGCCCTGCTGCTCGACAATCCGCCCGCCTCCGCCGCCATGGTGCGCGATGGCGCGTTGACCGCCTACGCCGTCACGCGGCCATCCAACCTGCTGCCGGGGGTGCCGACCTTCGCGCAGGCAGGTGTGCCGGGCTTCGACGCCGCCTTCTGGTACGGGCTGGTCGCCCCCGCCGGCCTGCCGCCCGCCATGGCCACCCGCATGCAGCGGGCGCTGGCCAGCCAGGCGGAGCCGCTTCGCGCCGAGTTGCGCGCCACCGATATCGAGCCGGTCATCTCATCGCCGGAACAATTCGCCCGCGCCATCGCCACCGACGCGACGGACTGGCGCGCCCTGGCCACTCGCCTCGACATCCGCCCGGAATAGGAGATCCCGCCAATGGACGGCCTCGTCACCCCACTCTACCGCGTCAATCAGCTGACGCCGGACCCCAGCGTCGCCTTCGACCCGAAGGTCGCCGGCGACTACATCAAATACGCCCACCGCCTGGCCGCCCGCGGCCTGGTCAACAGCAGCGTCGGCGGCATGGTCATCCGCGCCCCGCACCCCAACCACGAACAGGGCATCTGCTACGCCAAGCCGCAGGGCGTCAGCCTGGAGGAGGTAGAGCTGGAAGACCTCGTCATCACCGACATTCCCTATGGCCGCATCCTGGCCGGCGAGCGCGCGACCACCGTCGGTCACCAGATGAACCGCGAAATCCTGCGGCTCCGTCCGGATGTGAACTGCGTGATCCATCTCCACCACGACGAGACCATCGCCTTCCTCGCTGCCGGTTACGAGGAGATTCGCTCCTTCAGCCTGACCTACGGCTTCCTGATGCAGAAGCCGGCGCATTACCTGCCGGCCAGCATCAACGTCGAGGAGGATGTGGCGCCGATCAAGACCTTCATCCAGGACACCAACTGCATCATCATGCGCCGGCACGGCTTCACCGTGCTGGGGCGGACGCTGTCGGAGGCCTATCACCGCACCTGCGTGCTGGTCAGCGAGGTGAAGCGCAACATCATCGTGGAACAGCTGTGCGCCGCGAACGGGAAGACGCCGGAGTATATCTCGGATGCCGATCTGGCGCAGATGGGCGCGCATGGCGATGCTGTGATGTACCCGAAGGTGAGCTGAGCCGCACATCCCCATCGCGCGTCATGGCCGGACTCGATTCGGCCATCTCCCAAAACGCAGGCGCCACCCACCAGAAGCGATACCCGAATCAAGTCCGGGCATGACGGGTTATTGCCGCAACGCCGCCTCTACTCGCAGCGCCGCGTCCAGCGCCGCCCGCCCCGCCGCCCCGTCGGCTTCCACCCCGGCGCCTGCCTGGATGCTGGCGATGAACGCCGCCTGCTCCGCCTCCAGGCTGTCATGCTCGGTCCAACTCCCGGTGCTCAGGCCAAAACCCGGCATGTGCTCCACCACCTCACCCGCGCCCGGCCGCAGCGCCCGCATTTCGCGCGCCAGGAAATCCACCCTGATCTCGCCCTGGTCGCCCATCAGCCGCAGCCGCCGCTCCATGGCGACCGCCACCCGGCTGGCGGTGATCTGCGCTTGCGCGCCATTGGCGAACAGCAGCTGCGCCACCGCGTAGTCCGGCAGCCCGCTCGCCACCGGCGCGCCCACCGCCCGCACATCGACCAGGGGCAGCACCAGGTCGATGTCGTGGATCATCAGGTCCAGCACGACCGAAATATCCAGGCTGCGCGGCCGGAACGGCGCCACGCGCGTGGCCTCCAGCGAGCGCGGCACGAAGCCGCCCAACGCCCCGCGCAGGGCGATGATGGCGGCCGAATACCGCTCGATATGCCCTACCTGCAGCACCAGTCCGCGCGCCTCTGCCAGGGCAATCAGCTCATCCGCCTGTTCCAGCGTCGCCGCGATCGGCTTCTCCATGAACAGGTGACGCCCCGCCCGCAGCACCGCCAGTCCCAACTCGTGATGCCAGGCCGTCGGCGCCGCCACCACCACGGCATCGCTCGACTCGATCAGCCGCTTCCGGGTCATCGCCGTCACACCGCACTCGCCGGCTACCAGCGCCGCCCGTTCCGCCGACGCATCGAAAACACCGGCCAGCAGCCCCATTTTGGCCAGTTTCAGCGCGTGAAATCGGCCGAAATGCCCCGCTCCCAGAACCCCGATCCTCAAGGCTTGCATCGCCTGCCCCCCCGCCGCATGTTCCGGCGGCTTCGGGCACCCCTGGCTCCGCGTCAACCGGGCCTTGCTCTCGATCACATGGACCGCGCTTTCCGATGATGTTCTTTTCCCGCTGGAAGACCGCCGGCATCCTGCTCGTCTGCCTGTTCGGCGTGCTGACCAGCCTGCCCAACCTGTTTTCCCGCGCCTCCTTTCCGGAGTGGTTCCCGGCGCGCCAGGTCAATCTGGGCCTCGACCTGCGCGGCGGCTCCTACCTGCTGCTCGAAGTCGATACCTCCGCCCTGCTGCGCGACCGCCTGGAATCACTGGTTGAAGGCGCCCGCCGCGCGCTGGGTCAGGCCACGCCGCGCATCGGCTACACCGGCCTCCAGGCGCAGGCGGACCAGCGCCGCATGGTCGTCCGCATAACGGATGCCGCACAGCGTGACGCCGCCATCCGCGCCGTACGCGAGCTGGCCCAGGTCGTCCAACTAGGCGGCGGCGCGCAAGGCTCAGACATCGAAGTTGCCGTCGCAACGGACGGCCTGCTGACCGCCACCGTCACCGAAGCCGGAATCCGCGCCAAGGCCGGCGCGGCGGTGGAGCAATCCATCGAGATCGTCCGTCGCCGCGTCGACGAGACAGGCGTCGTCGAGGCGCTGGTCGCCAGGCAGGGCGCCAACCGCATTCTGGTCCAACTCCCCGGCATCGACGACCCCGACAGGATCAAGCAGCTGCTGGGCCGCACCGCGCGGATGACCTTCCACTTGCTGGACGAGGCGGCCAACGTCACCGCCCCCACCCCACCCCCCGGAATCATGTTCCTCACCACCGAGGGCACCGGCGAGCGGCTGGCGGTGCGCCGCCGGGTCGAGGTCGATGGCGCCAACCTGACCGATGCCCGCCCGCAGCAGGACAGCCGGCAGGGCGGCTGGGTGGTGAACTTCACCTTCGATTCGGTCGGCACCCGCCGCTTCTCCGACATCACCCGGGCCAACGTGTCCCGCCGCTTCGCTGTGGTGCTGGACGACAAGGTGATCACCGCACCGACCATCCGCGAACCGATCACCGGCGGTTCGGGACAGATTTCCGGCAGCTTCACCGTGCAGGCGGCCAACGACCTCGCGATCCTGCTGCGCGCCGGCGCGCTGCCCGCGCCGCTGACGGTCATCGAGGAGCGGTCGGTCGGGCCCGAGCTGGGCGCCGACGCCATCCGCGCCGGCATCATCAGCCTGGCCGCCGGCGCCGCTTTCGTCTTCCTCTACATGGGTCTGGCCTATGGGCTGTTCGGCTGGTTCGCCAACATCGCCCTTCTGTTCAACATCATCATCATGATCGCCGGGCTGTCGCTGCTGGAGGCGACGCTGACCCTGCCTGGCATCGCCGGCATCGTGCTGACGCTGGGCACCGCGCTCGACGCCAACATCCTGATCAACGAGCGTATCCGGGAGGAGAGCAAGAACGGCCGCCCGCCGCTCTCGGCGTTGGAGGCCGGCTACACCAAGGCCTCCGGCACCATCATGGACAGCAACCTCACCAACCTGATTGCCATGGCCTGCCTCTACGCCTTCGGCTCCGGCCCGGTGAAGGGCTTCGCCGTGACGGTGGCCATCGGCACCATCGTGCAGATGTGGACGGCCACGGTGCTGACCCGGCTGATGGTGGTGTGGTGGTATCGCTGGCGCCGGCCGAAGGAACTGCCGGTGATGCAGCGGCCGGGCCTGTCCCTGCTGCAGCGCCTGGCCCGCCCGCTGTTCCGGCTGGTGCCGGATGTGACCAAGATTCCCTTCATGCGCGGCGCCCGCGCCGGCCTGATGGCCTCGGCGGTGCTGTCCACCCTGTCCCTGATCGGCGCCTTCTATCCAGGGCTGGAGAAGGGCATCGACTTCAAGGGCGGCATCGTGATGGAGGTGCGCACCCCCGCCCCCACCGATCTCGGCCTGCTGCGCGGCAGCGTCTCGGCGTTGAACCTCGGCGATGTCGGCATCCAGCAATTCGGCGACGCCAACACCGCCCTGCTGCGCATGCCCGCGCCGGAGCAGGAAACCCAGGTGCAGCCGGTGGTGAACCGCGTGCGGGCCGCGCTGGAGCAGGCCAGCCCCGGCATCCGCATCCTGCGCGTGGAGGCCGTGGGCAACCGCATTTCCGACGAGCTGTTCCACGGCGGGCTGCTGGCGCTCGGCCTCTCGCTGCTGGCCATGCTGCTCTACATCTGGTTCCGCTTCGAATGGCAGTTCGGCATCGCCGCCATCGTCACGCTCATTCTGGACACGACCAAGACCATCGGCTTCATGGTTCTGTTCCAGATCGAGTTCAACCTGACCTCGATCGCGGCCATCCTGACCGTCATCGGCTTCTCAGCCAACGACAAGGTGGTGGTGTTCGACCGGATGCGGGAGAATCTACGCAAGTACAAGCAGATGCCGCTGGAGCAACTGACCGACCTCAGCATCAACGAGACGCTGAACCGCTCCCTCGGCACCTCGATGACTCTGCTGCTCAGCGCCCTGCCCCTGGCCTTCTTCGGCGGCGATGCGCTGTCGGGCTTCGCCTGGGTGATGCTGTTCGGCATCTTCATCTCGGCCTCCTCCTCGGTCTTCATCGCAGCACCCATCGTGCTTTACAGCGGTCGCAACCGGTTGCGG
>CAXTJY010000011.1:287-1818 GCA_964244395.1 uncultured Rhodovarius sp. | reverse complement strand
TAGATGAGCCTGCCCCGGCGCCTGCTGCTGCGCCTGCCCGCGCTGTTGCCGGCGCGCGCGGTGCTGGCCGGCACCCCGGCCACGCTGCTGGTCGGTGCTCCCGGCGGCAGCGGGCCGGACCTCTGGGCGCGCGGCATCGCCCCCTTTCTGGAACGGCACTGGGCGCGCGCCACCATCACCGTGGTGAACCGGCCCGGCCACGGCGGCATTTCCGCCGCCCGGGCCCTCGCCGCCGCCGCGCCTGATGGCCGAACCCTGGGCGCCGTAGGCACCCCCGCCTTGCTCGCGCGCGCGGTGGAGCAGGGCGAGTTGCCGCTGATGGAACGGCTTCACTTCGTGGCTTCGGTGGCCGAGGAGCCATTGCTTCTGGTGGCCCCCCTGGGCTCAGCGCCGCAACTCGCCATCCAGGCCGGCGGGCAGATGCTGGAGGCGCTGCGGGCATTGCCGCCCACCTCCCTGCTGGGCACCCCGCCGGGCGGCAGCGCGCCTCAGTTGGTAGGTGCCTCGCTGGCGGCGCAGCTCGGCCTCACTCCTTTCGCCTTCGCCAATTCGGCCGCGGTGCGCCAGGCGGTGCTGGCCGGGCATGTCCAGTTGGCGATGCTGGCCGCTCCGGACGCGATGGGGCTGTTGCGTGAGGGCCGGCTGGCCGCGCTGGCCGTGGCCGCTGACCGGCGTTCCCCCTTGCTGCCCGAAACCCCCACCTTATGGGAAGCGGGGTTTCGCCTGGCGGCGCGGGCGTGCCGCGGCTTCGCGCTGCCCGGCGGCACGCCGCTCGCCACCGTCAACGCCCTGGCGCAGGCGCTGCGGGCGGTGGTGCAGGACCCGGAATTCACCGCCCAGGCCGACGCCTTTGGCTACCGGCCGGAATTCCAGGGCCCGGACTCCTGGATGGGGCAGGTGCGCGCTGCCGCCACCGACCTGGCTGACCGGTGGCGCACGGACCCATGGACGCAACGCCCGGGATGAAGTTCAACTGGAAACGTGTTTCCATCTGTGCCAAACAGGCGACTCCATAGTCCTGTAACGAAAAAGTCGAAAAAATTTGGACAGCGCCGTCCATTCTCGTGTCTCGGCCGGCGGGCTCGACGCATGAATCGCCGCGTGGGTAGTGCCGGAGAGGTGCTAGTGCTTGCACGTCACCCCGCCATCATCGCCGCTGCCACCGATGTGGCGATGCGGGTGTCAGGCCGGTCACCCCATCTGGTGGAAAACCCGCGTGAGGCGCTGACCGCCTTGAGCCGGCCAGGCCTGCCGCCTCGCCGGGTGATGCTGGAACCCGCCGCCGCCGGCGCCGACTGGGCCGAGCTGCTGTCCACACTCGACGATCCCTCGCTGACCGACGCCACCGTCTTCGTCGCCGCAGGGCCGGAGGGCGTGCCGGACGGCGTCGCCGTGGTGCCGCCGGACTCCGACCGGCTGACCGAGGCGCTGAACGCGCTGCTGCCGGTGTTGTCCTCGCGCTACCCGGGCGTGCACCTGGCCGGCCACGAGCACGTCGCGCCGGGCCGAAAGGGCGATCCTGGCGCCGGCT
>CAXTJY010000011.1:0-277 GCA_964244395.1 uncultured Rhodovarius sp. | reverse complement strand
GCCCGCCGCACAGCGCCGAGGCGTTGGCGGCCGGGCTGGACCGGGGTGCGCTGCTGGTTCGCTACCAGCCCGTGGTGCGGATTCAGGATCGGCGGCTGGTGCTGGTCGAAGCGCTGGCGCGCTGGCGCGGCAGCCCGATGGTGCACGGCCCCGACAGCTTCGTGCCGATGGTGGAGCGCGCCGGGCTGTCGCGCGCGCTGGCGGTGGCCGTGGTGTCCGGCGCGGCGCGGGACATGGGCCAGATCGCCGGCCGGCTGCCGATTGGCGTGTCCGTCAA
>CAXTJY010000010.1:0-18522 GCA_964244395.1 uncultured Rhodovarius sp. | reverse complement strand
CACCCCGCTCTGCGCCACCACCCGCCGCACCAGCGAGAAGCCGTTGGAATGCACCCCGCTGGACGCCAGGCCGATCAGGATGTCGCCCGCCGTGACGCCGGACGGCAGCAGCGCGCCACGCTCAGCGGCACCCACCGAGAAGCCGGCCAGATCGTAGTCGCCGCCATGATACATTCCCGGCATTTCCGCTGTCTCGCCACCCACCAGGGCGCAGCCGGCCTGCCGGCAGCCCTCGGCGATGCCGGCCACCACGGTCGCGGCCTGCGCCACGTCCAGCGCGCCGGTAGCGAAATAGTCCAGGAAGAACAGCGGCGTCGCGCCCTGCACCACCAGGTCGTTCACGCACATCGCCACCAGGTCGATGCCGACCGTGTCGTGCTTCCCCGCCTCGATCGCGAGGCGCAGCTTGGTTCCCACCCCGTCCGTCGAGCTTACCAGCACGGGGTCGGCGAAGCCTGCCGCCTTCAGGTCGAACAGCGCGCCGAACCCGCCCAGCCCGCCCATGACGCCGGGCCGATTGGTGGAGCGCGCCAGCGGCTTGATGGCGTCCACCAGCGCATCGCCCGCCTCGATGTCCACGCCGGCCTGGGCGTAGGTCAGGCCGTTCTTGCTGGAACTGGTCAGGGCACCCTCCGATCTTCGCGACCTCGAAGCGGTCGTCGCGCCATGTCTCTCACTTGAACTGTTCAGGGCAACCCCCGATACGGTAGGACATTGAGACAGCATCCGTTAGGGTCCGTCATGCCGTCCGCGCCTTTTACCCGCCTGCTGCTGGCCGCGATACCGCTCTGGCTGGCGGCTTTCGCCATGCTCTCGAATGGCGGGGCCCAGGATACGGGTCTGCGGCAGACCGGCATCCCGGTCGAAGCCACCGCCGCCGATGCGGTGCAGGCGCGCGACGTGGCGCTGGCCGCCGGGCGCCGCGCCGCGCTGAACCGGCTTGCCGCCGCCGTCGGCGCCTCGCCTCCCAGCGTGAGCGACCGGCAGATCGACGGCATGGTCGCCTCGATCCAGATCGAGGAGGAGCGGGTCACCTCGACGCGCTACAGCGGACGGATCACGGTGGTGTTCAACAATTCGGCCCGCTCCATGCTGGGCGGTGGCGTGACAGGCGGCGCCCCGGGCGGCGATTCCGGCGGGGGATCGGCCAGCCCGATGGCCGGCCTGCCGACATCGAACTTCATCGAGGCCAGCACCAGCTTCGGCAGCCTGGCGCAATGGCTCGACCTTAGGCGGCGGCTGCTGGCGGCGGGCCCGGTCGCCAGCGTTGGCATCCTGGCGATCGCCACCGACGGCGCCCGGCTGCGGCTGGGCCTGCGCGCCGCGCCGCCCGAGGCCAGCGCCGCCCTGGCCAATGGCGGCATCGCGCTGGTACCGCCCGGCACCGCCGGCGAACCCTGGCGGGTGGGCCTTGGCGGCGGCTGACCCCTCCGGTGCGGGCACGCATCATCTTTTCACGCTGCCCAATCTCATCACCCTGGCGCGGCTGTGCGCCGTGCCGGCCACGGTGTCGCTGATGCTGAACCATCGGCTGGAAGCCGCCTTCATCGTCTTCGCCCTCGCCGGCGTCTCCGACGCGCTGGATGGCTGGCTGGCCCGGGCGCTGAACATGCGCAGCGCGCTGGGCGCGATGCTGGACCCGGTGGCGGACAAGGCGCTGCTCGTCAGCGTCTTCGTCATGCTGGCGGTGATCGGCGGGCTGCCGGACTGGATCGCCATACTGGTGGTGTTCCGGGACGTGGTGATTCTGGGCGGGCTGGCCATGCTGTGGCTGCTCGGGCAGCGGCCGATCATCCGGCCCCTGCTCATCTCGAAGCTGAATACCTGCGCGCAAATCGCCCTGGCCGCGGCGGCGCTGTTCTGGGCGGCGTTCGAGCCCGCTGGCCTGTCACCGGTGGTGCCGCTGATCTGGCTCACCGCCGTCACCACCCTGGCCTCCGGCGCCGCTTATGTGGCCGGCGGCGCCCGGCTGATGGCGTCGCCACGGTGAACGACATGGCCGGCACGGGGGAAGGACCGCTGCCGCTAGGCAGCGAGCTGGAAGCAACCTTGGGGGGAGGCGTCGACCCGGCACTGGACGGCGGTGCGCCGCCGCCGCCGCGCCGGGTCACGCCCTGGCAGCGGCGGCTGATGCTGGGCGGCATCGTCTTCGCCATCTTCATGGCGTTCTGGCTGTTCTCGGCCATCATGACGCCCTTCGTCCTGGCCGCCTGCATCGCTTACTTCCTGGACCCGGTGGCGGCGCGGATGGCCCGGCATGGCGTGCCGCGCGGGGTGGGGGCGGGCCTGCTGTGCCTGATGCTGGTGCTGCTCGGGCTGCTCGCGGTGCTGCTGCTGTACCCGCTCATCCTGGCCCAGATCGGCGTGCTGCTGGCCCGCCTGCCGGCCTATGTCGCGACCATCGGGCAGAATGTCCGCGAGATCATGCTGAGCCTGGAGGAGGCCGCCGGGCCGGAGGTGGTGGATGCCCGGCTGCGCGAGCTGGTGGTCAGCCAGGCCGGGCAGATGATGGCTTTCCTGGGCACCGCGGCGACCCGGCTGATCGGCGGCGGCGTGGCGCTGTTCAACGTCTTCACGCTGGTCGTGGTGACGCCCGTGGTCGCCTTCTACCTGCTGCGCGACTGGCAGGGGCTGATGCTGCGGATCGAAAGCTGGCTGCCGCGCCGCAGCGCCCCTACCCTGCGGCAACTGGCGCGGGAAACCGACCGTATCCTCGGCGCCTGGCTGCGCGGGCAGCTGCTGTGCTGCCTGGCGTTGGGGCTGTTCTACGCCATCGGCCTGACTGCCATCGGGCTGGAGCTGGGAGTCATGGTCGGGCTGGTGACGGGTGGGCTGACGCTGGTGCCGTATGTGGGATCGCTGACCGGCTTTGTCTCGGCGCTGCTGCTGGCGGTGGGGCAGTGGGGGACCTGGGGCGGCGCCGGGCTGGTGGTGGCGGTGTTCATGGCCGGGCAGATTCTGGAGGGCTACGTGCTGTACCCGCGCCTGCTGGGTGACCGGGTGGAGCTGCACCCGGTGTGGGTGATCTTCGCGCTGTTCGCCGGCGGCGTGGGGCTAGGGTTTTTGGGCGTGCTGCTGGCGGTGCCGATCGCGGCGGCGCTTGGTGTGGTGATCCGGTTCTGGATGAAGCGGTATCTGGAGAGCCCGTTGTATCTGGACCCGCCGAGAAGTTGATCCTCCGTCAAATGGCCCTACTGCGTGGGCCAGTCCATTCCCGCAATGCGATCCCACCAGCCCGGCACCGGCATATGGTAGGCATAATAGAGATTGTCGGGGATACGTGACAGTATTTCCATCCGCTCCGGTACGATGGTATAGAAGGTGGAATCCTCCGGCCTGACTGAGCCGACCAGGTTGATTTCCAGGCTCATACGGTAGAAGCCGCTCTCTATGCTCCGCGCGATGTGATTGATGGCGCTGCGAAAGCGCTTATCGGCATCCTGCAACTGGCGGCTGGAGGTCCAGTTGCCGTTGACCGCATTCGTCAGGTGGTAATTGCCGTCGGTCATGAAATTCGTGTGCTGCATGTGTCGCAGGATCCACTCCCGTCCTTTCTCGGCCAGGACCGCATTGTAATTGCGCCAGATCGGGTCGTAGGAGCGGCTGATATTCGCGATATCATCGGCAATGAAATACCAGCGAGGCCGGGCCACTACCTCATAGGGCCGGATGAGGCACAGCACGTCGCACAGCTTCTCCTGGCGCTCGAAGGTGCCGATGCCGCGATAGAAACCGCGTGCCCGGCTGGCCATCGCCGCGATGCGCTGAACCGGGATCATCCGGTTCAGCGCGTGCGCCACGATGTCGTCATCCGCATCGTCCTCGGGGATTTCGGGGCTGGGCATCGGTGGCTTTGCGGGCCCGTTGCCGATATGTCCTGGATGGGGCGTGCGCGCATACATCAGGAGACGATTCTCGGTGTTACGCCCGACCCATCCGTCCGCGGGGCTCACTTTTTGCTGGGACTGGAAGGTCTGGATGGCCTTGCGGAAGGCCGCGCCGGTGAGCGGCTTCGGATCGCCCATCGCGATGCAGGCCCAGCGCCGAAAGGGCGCGTTGGCGTGATTGCACCGTATGAGCGCGTTCTGCAGCGGCTCATCGACCTTGTCGTTGCCGGGCGGCCGAACGTTGTGAAGATAGATGTCGTTGAACAGGCATACCCGATCACGATAGAGCTTGGTGTCGGCGCCATCGATACGGACATCCTCTGGCAGTGCGAGGTTGAGCGCGCGCTGCACCCACTCGATGTAGTTGGCGTCCGTCAAGCGCGTTCCCCCGGTGTATCTCGACCAGATGCCCCGTCAAAACGGGATGGCGCGGCTGGCCGACGCCCTTTGCCGGGACGCTATGCGTCCGCCGGGGGAGGTTCAAGTGTTGTTGTGGGCTCCCGACCTATTCGGCGGCCTGGGTGATGGCTGGCATGGCCCTGGCTTCGGGACTGTCGGCCCAAAGCTCCGGCGCCAGTTCCTCCGGACGGTTCGGGAAGGTCAAAGCGCACAGCAGGGTGACCGCCGCCACCCCGGCCAGCACCAGCATCGCCAGGCTGAGACTACCGGACACGCTGTGCAGCCAGCCCACCAGCGGCGAGGCCAGCGCCGCCCCCATGAAGCCCACCGTGAAGCGCACCGAATACAGCTTCGCCCGCAGCGCCGGCGCCACGTAGCGCGCCGTCATCGTCTCGTTCACCGTCACCTGGCCGAAGATCGACGCCGCCACCAGGCCGGCGACCGGCAGCACCAGCCAGCCATGCAGGAAGCTCAGCGCCAGCAGCCCCGGCACCAGCACGAAGGCCAGCGGCATGAAGACCTGCTTCAGCGTGCGCCGGTCGATCATGTGGCCCACGGTGTATTGGGTGATGCCGCCGCAGATCGTCGCCAGGAAGGCCAGCACCGCCACCACCGGGAGCAAATCCGGGCTGTTGGCCAGGCGCTCCTCCATCAGCTTGGGCAGCAACAGGGTGAAGGCGTTGAACACCAGCCCGCTGACGCAGGCGATCAGCATCAGCACCACCACGGCGCGTCGCACCACCACCGGCGGGATGGCGGGGAAGGGCTTGGTCCCCTTCACCTGGCTCCCGTCGAAGGCAGGCTCGAAGGCGTAGGCCACGCCGATGGCGGCGCAGATCACGCCCGGTATGATGAATGCCCATTCCCAGCCCAGCTTCCAGGCGATGAGCCCGGTGCACAGCGGCGCCAGCGCCACCCCGATGTTGCCGAACACCCCATTGATGCCGACCGCGCGGCCCACCCGCGCGCCGCCGGCCTCGACGATGATGGCGGTGCCGATGGGGTGGTAGATGGCCGAGAACGCGCCCATCACGCCCAGCCACATCCCCAGCATCCAGCCGCTTTGCGCGGTGCCGGCCAGCGCCATGCCCAGGCCGGAGCCGATGAAATACGCGACCATCAGCGTCTTGCGGCCCAGCCGCGCCGCCAGCCAGCCCATCGGCAGTGCCAGCAGGCCATAGGCCACGAACATGCCGGTGCCGATCGAGATCAGGGGCCCGTAGTCGGTGCCGAAGATGTCGGGCCGCTGCTGCACCATGGCCAGCGTGGCTGTGGCCAGGATCAGCAGCGAATAGTGGGTGAACAGGTGCGAGGCGTTGATGAACGCCACCTGCCGCGTGACGGGCGAGAGCATCGGGGTTTCCTTCGACTGGCGCTCTCTTTAGACTGGCTGCATGGCGTCGTCCGGCCAATCCCTGTCGCGCAGCGGCCAAGACCCCCATCATGACCAGAAGCGAGCGCGGCAGGGCGGTACCCCCGTGGCCGCGCCCCAGGGCCTGGTGCCCCAAACGCCCAGCGGCCGGGAGCCTACGGCGCGGCGCGGCGCGGCGGGCGGCAACCAGTTCTTTTCCCCGGGGGGCAGCCAGGCGCCGTTGCGGCCATTCCCGCAGGATGCGGTGGATCGGCCGTTCGCCGGCTACGCGCATGACTACAGCCGCGGGCACGAGACCGGGCTGCACCAGCACCGCCGCGCGCAGCTGCTCTACGCCACCGCGGGCGCCATGCGGGTGGAGACGGAGGCGGCGCATTACGTGGTGCCGGCCGGCCGGGCGCTGTGGCTGCCGGGCGGGCGGCCGCATGCGGTGCGGATGCAGGATGCCGTCGCCATGCGCTCGCTGTTCCTGCGCGACGACGCCGCCAGCGCCGGGCCGCGTGACACCGCCGTGCTGGCCGTCTCACCTCTGCTGCACGAGCTGATCCAGGCCGCCTGTGCCGAGCCGGTGGAGTGGGACCAGGCTGGGCGCGGCGTGCACCTGGCGGCGCTGATCGAGCATGAGATCGCGCGGGCCGCGGCGCTGCCGTTGGGCGTGCCGGCGCCGCGCGACGCCCGCCTCCGCCGCCTCGCCGCCGCGTTGCGCGAGGATTTGGCCAGCCCGCGCACGTTGGACGAATGGGCGCCGGTCTGCGGTGCCAGCCCGCGCAACCTGGCGCGGCTGTTCCGCGCCGATACCGGTCTGAGCTTCGCCGAATGGCGCCAGGCGCTGCGGCTTTCCGAAGCCTCGGCGCTGCTGGCGGGGGGGATGCCACCGGCGCGGGTGGCGGCGGCGGTGGGCTATGCCAGCGCGCCGGCCTTCGGGGCGGCGTATCGGGCAGCGTTCGGGGTCACGCCGCGCGGGCGGGAAGCATGAGGCGATCCGCTCAGGCCGCGAGCGCCTGACGGCACGCCATCAGCGGCTGAATGCGCGTGCCGAACTGCTCCATGCCGATGCGGTAGTCGTCGAAGGTCAGCATCACGCCGCGCAGGCCGGGGATCGTGGACATCTCGTCCAATTGCCGCGCCACGGTGGCGTAGCTGCCGATCAGTCGCAGCATGTTGGTCGGCACCCGGTCGGACCGGATCATCCGACCTACCGTCGAATGCGCCTCCGCCTTCACATCAGCCGCCGCCTGGCCGTCGCGCCAGGCCAGCGCCTCCAGGTCGGTGCCCTCGACGTAGTGGTCCCACTTGGCCATCGCCGCCTCATCGGTCTCGTCGGCGATGATCATCATCAGCAGCATGGCGCGGCATTCCCGGCCCGCCGCGGCGTTGGCCGCCAGAAGCCGCTCGGTATGTGGCCGCACCTGCGTCACGTCGTTGATGCCGCCGGCCGAGATGAAGTTGTAGTCGGCATATTCGGAGGCGAATTGCATCCCGCGGTTCGACTGCCCGGCGGAGATCACTTCGATGCCGGTTTCCGGCACCGGGCTTACCCGGCAATCCGTCATCTGGAAGAAGTCGCCCTTGAAGTCGGACCGGCCGCTGCCCCACAGGTCGCGCATCACCTGCACGTACTCGCCGCAGTAATCGTAGCGGCGGGCGAAATGCACCTCGCCGGGCCAGATGCCCATCTGCTCGTATTCGGCCTTTTGCCAACCGGAGACGATGTTCACCCCGAACCGCCCGGGCGCGATGGCATCGATGGTCACCGCCATGCGCGCCAAAACCGCCGGCGGAATGGTCAGTACGGCGGCGGAGGCGAAGAGCTTGATGCGGCTGGTGATCGACGCCAGCCCCGCCATCAGGGTGAAGCTTTCCAGATTGTGGTCCCAGTATTCGCTGGGGCCGCCGAAGCCGCGCAGCTTGATCATGGAGAGGGCGAATTCGAAGCCGTATTTCTCCGCCGCCAGGGTCACGTCGCGGTTCAGCGCGAAGGTCGGCATGTATTGCGGCGAGGTCGTGCTGATCAGCCAGCCATTGTTCCCGATCGGGAGGAATACGCCCACATCCATGAATCGAGACCCCGCCGCTGTGCGGCCCCATGCGTGCCACCGGGCAGCGGCCATGGGCAACCCAGGCGCGCGCCGCCCCGCGTATGGTCAGGCGCGGGGTCTGCCACTGCATTGGGCAGGCGCGCTACGGGTGGGCTCGCCAGCGCCCCAGGTTGCGGTTTTTCGCCTCAGGCCCGTGCTGCGGCCGCGCATCGCGGCGGGACGTTCGCGGGGCCACGCGCCGCGGGCAGGCGCTCCCTGTCTGGACAGCGCCCGCCGCCGGGTTCACTCCAGCCCCAAACATGCGGGAGAGAACGCGATGACCGAGACCCTGCCCCCCCTCCTGCTCATCGGCTGCGGCAAGATGGGCGGCGCCATGCTGGCCGGTTGGCTGGAACAGGGTTTGCCGGCCGAAAGCGTCGTGGTCGAACCCAACGCCAGGGCGACGCAAGGCTTCGTCGGGCGTGTGCGGGTGGTGAGCGATATCGCCGCCATCCCGACTGGCTTCGCCCCGGCCGCCGTCATCCTGGCGATCAAGCCGCAGGAGGCGCCGGCGGTTCTGCCGCAATTGGCGCATCTCACCGCCGGGGGCCCGGTCTTCATCTCCATCATGGCCGGCCGCAACATCGCAGGAATGCGGGCGGCGCTGGGTGAGGCGGCGCGCATCGTCCGCGCCATGCCCAACACGCCGGCGGCCATCCGCCAGGGGTTTACCGTGGCCTGCGCCGGCGCCGGCGTGGATGCCGCCCAGCACGCGCTGACCACTCGCCTGCTCACCGCCATCGGCGAGGCGGCCTGGGTGGAGGATGAGGGGCTGATCGACCCCGTCACGGCCGTCTCGGGCGGTGGCCCCGCCTATGTCTTCCTGCTGGCCGAGCTCATGGAGGCCGCGGCCGTGGCGCAGGGCCTGCCGCCGGAACTGGCGCGCCGAATGGCGCGGGCCACCGTCGCTGGCAGCGGCAATCTGCTGGCCGCCAGCAGCGAGGCGGCGGCAACATTGCGGCAGAACGTGACCAGCCCGAAGGGGACCACCGAGCAGGCGCTGCAGGTGCTGATGGAGCCGGCGGCCTGGCCCGACATCATGCAGCGCGCCATCGCCGCCGCCACCGCGCGCTCGCGGGAGCTGGCGGGCTGAGGCCAGGCTCACCCCGCCAGCCTGTTCACCAGGTGGCACGCCACCGCATGCCCGGGTGCGGCGTCCAGCAGGGCCGGCACCTGCTCCCGGCACACCGGCATCACATGCGGGCAGCGGGTGTGGAAACGGCAGCCGGAGGGCGGGTTAATGGCGCTCGGGATGTCGCCGGCGATGCGCACCCGCCGCCCGCGCGAGCGCAGCGAAGGATGGCTGGCGGGGACCGCCGCGATCAGCGCCTGGGTGTAGGGGTGCAGCGGCGCGGCGTAGATGGCCCGCTTGGCGGCCACCTCCACCACCCGGCCCAGATACATCACCGCCACCCGGTCGGAGATATGCCGCACGACCGACAGGTCGTGCGCGATGAAGAGATAGGTCAGGCCGAACTCGCGCTGCAGATCCTGCAGGAGGTTGACGATCTGTGCCTGGACCGAGACATCCAGTGCGGACACCGCCTCGTCGCAAACGATCAGCCGCGGCTTCAGGATGAGGGCGCGGGCGATGCCGATGCGCTGCCGCTGGCCGCCGGAGAATTCATGCGGGAAACGGTCGATGGCGCGGGCTGGCAGGCCGACGCGGTCCAGCATGGCACGCACCTCGCGCCGCGTCGCTTCGCCGGATGGGGTGCCGTGGATGACGAGGGGCTCGGCGACGATGTCTTCCACCGTCATGCGCGGGTTCAGCGCGCCGTAGGGGTCCTGGAAGACGATCTGCATGCCGCGGCGGACGGCACGCATCGGGCCGCGGCCCAGGGTAGTGATGTCCTGCCCGTGGAAGCGGATGCGGCCGGCGGAGGGCTCGACCAGGCGCAGCAGCAGGCGGCCCAGGGTGGACTTGCCGCAGCCGGATTCGCCGACGAGGCCCAGGGTCTCGCCTGGCATGATGGCAAGCGACACGTCGTCCACCGCGCGTAGTTTGGCGGCAGGGCGGAGGCCCAGGAAGCCGCCGCCGCCGACGTCGAAGTGCTTGGCGAGGCTTACGGCCTCGATCAGGGGCTGGGTCATCAGCCCCGCTTCCCCGTGCGGGGGTGGCCGCCGGGACGCAGTGCCAGGAAGCCAGGCTGCCTGGCGGGACCCTCCAACGGCTGCGTCATCGCGACGGCTCCACCTTGCCGGGGTGGGCGGAGGGGCACGGTGCCGCGACGCCGCGCGCCCGGACGCCGCACCATCAAGCCAGTTCCCGCGCGCGGATGCAGGCGGCGGTGTGAGCGGGCTCCAGGGTTTCCAGGGGCGGCACGGCCAAGGTGCACTCCGGTATCACGCGGACGCAGCGCGGCGCGAAGCGGCAGCCGGGCGGGCGGCGCGTCGGTTCCGGCAAAGTGCCGGCGATGGCGACGAGTCGCGGCCGGTCCTCGGTCAGCGAGGGCACGCATTCCAGCAGGCCACGGGTGTAGGGGTGCAGCGGGTGGTCGAAGATTCGCGCGACCGGCGCCTCCTCGATCACCCGGCCGGCGTACATCACCAGAACGCGGTCGGCCGTCTCCGCGATCACGCCCATGTTGTGGGTGATGATGATGATGGCCATGCCGAACTCGTCGCGCAGGTCCATCAGCAGGTCGAGGATCTGCGCCTGGATCGTGACGTCGAGCGCGGTGGTGGGCTCATCCGCGATCAGCAGGCGAGGGCGGCAGGCCAGGGCCATGGCGATCATGACACGCTGGCGCTGGCCGCCGGACATCTGGTGCGGGTAGTCGTCCAGCCGGCGGGCGGCTGCGGGAATGCCCACCCTGTCCAGCATGGCGATGGCGCGGGCGCGGAGCTGGGCCTGGGGCAGGCGTTCATGCGCTCGGATGGTCTCCATGATCTGCTCGCCGATCGAGAAGACCGGGTTCAGGGAGGTCATGGGCTCCTGGAAGATCATGCCGATGCCGGGGCCGCGGATGGGCTGCATCTGGCGTTCGGAGAGGCCGGTGAGGCGGCGACCTTCGAATGTGACCTGGCCCGCGGCGATGCGTGCCGGCGGCGAGGGGAGCAGGCCCATGATGCTGAGCGCGGTGACCGATTTGCCGCTGCCGGATTCGCCGACGATGCCGAGGATTTCGCCGGCACCAAGCGAGAAGGACACGTCCGCGATGGCGTTGACCTCGCCGCGGCCTGTCATGAAGGCGGTGGTGAGGCCCTGGACCTCCAGCAGGCTCATACCGGCCCGCATGGATGCAGGCCGGCATTGGCGCGCGGCCGCGCCACCGACCCCGCGCGCACCGTTGCCGTCGTGCTGCGCCGATGCGAGGCGTCGGCTCCACCCAGCGGCATCACTGCTGAATCCGCAGCCGTGGGTCCAGCACGTCGCGCAGGCCGTCGCCCAGCAGGTTGAGGCCCATCACCGTGATCATGAGGACGATGCCGGGGATGGTGATGATCCAGGGCGCCTCGCGCATGAAGTCGCGGCCTTCCGACATGATGTTGCCCCAGGTGGGCGTGGGGGGCACTGCGCCGACGCCCAGGAAGGACAGCGTGGCCTCGGACAGCACGGCGTAGGCGAAGAGGAAGGAGAGCTGCACGATCATCGGTGCCACGGCGTTGGGCAGGATGTGGTGGCGCAGGATGCGCCAGTGGCCGGCGCCGGCGGCGACCGCGGCCTGCACATACTCCATCTCCCGCAGCACGATGACGGAGGAGCGGACGATGCGCGCGGTGCGCGGGATGTAGACGATGCTGAGCGCCAGGATGACGTTCAGCGTGGACGGCCCCAGCACCGAGGTGACGGCGATGGCGAGGAGGATGGCGGGGAAGGCCATCAGCGCGTCGTTGACCCGCATCAGGGCGTTGTCGAGCCGGCGGAAGTAGCCGGCGGCGGCGCCGATCAGGGTGCCGAAGACGGCGTTGAGCGCCACCACGGACCCGCCGATGATCATGGAGAGCTGGGCGCCCCAGACGACGCGCGACCAAAGGCTGCGGCCGAAGCTGTCGGTGCCGAAAGTCCAGCCGCTCCCGGGCGGCAGGAACTTGTTGCGCATGGACAGGCGGTTGGGATCGACATCGGTGATGAAGGGCGCGGCGGCGGCGACGATGGCGACGATGCCGAACAGGACCAGGCCGCTGACGAATAGCTTGTGGCGGAACAGCCGGCCCAGCGTGGCGCGGGCGGGGTGGATGCGGCGGTCGGGGATGTCCTCAGCGTCCGCGAGGACTGGCGGCGCGATGGCGCGGGCTTCACCCATAGCGCACCCGCGGGTCCAGCACGGCGTACAGCACGTCCACCGCGATGTTCACGGTGACCAGGAAGGCGGTCACCAGCAGCAGGCCGCCCTGCACCATCGGGTAGTCCCGGTTCAGCACCGCCTGGGTCAGCAGCAGCCCCATGCCGGGCAGCGAGAACAACGCCTCCGTCACCACCGCGCCCGACAACAGCAGCGAGACGATGATGCCCACGACGGTGACGATGGGGATCAGCGCATTGGCCAGCGCGTGCTTGAGGATGACGCGATGCCCCGGCAGGCCCTTGGCGCGGGCGGTGCGGATGTAGTCCTGCCGCAGCACCTCCAGCATCGAGGAGCGGGTGATCCGCGCCAATAGCCCGGCTTGCAGCAGCGCCAGCGAAATGGCCGGCATGGTGGTGCTTTGCAGCCATCCCCAGGGGCTCTGCGCGAAGGGGATGTAGCCGCCACTGGGCAGCCAGCCGAGCTTCACCGCGAAGAGGATGATCATCAGCAGGCCGAGGAAGAAGTTGGGCACGGAAATGCCGATCATGGCGAACATCATCGCCGCCTGGTCCAGCCAGGAATTCTGCCGAAGTGCGGCGATGATGCCGCAGCCGATGCCGATGATGAGCGTGAAGACGAGCGCGTAGAGGGAGAGGCCGATGGTGACCGGCAGCCGCTCCGCCGTGGCCTCCAGCACGCCCTTGCCCAGCAGCAGGGAACGGCCGAAATCGCCCGAGAACAGGCCCTTGTAGTATTGCAGCAACTGGAACAGCAGCGGCTCGTCCAGGCCGAGGTCGCGCCGCAGCCGTATGATGTCCGCCGGTGATGCGGAGATGCCCGCGATGGCCGCCGCCGGGTCGCCGGGGATCAGCCGCATCAGCCCGAAGCTGATCAGGCTGACGATGAGCAACACCGGGATGGCGCTGAGCAGGCTTCGGGCGACGAGCCTGATCAAGCAGCGTTTCGCCGCATCGCCGGTCCCTTCCCGAACACCCTCAGCGCTGCAGCCACACGTTGGAGAAGCGCGGGATGCGGAAGGGGACGAAGCCTTGCAGGTTC
Organism: uncultured Rhodovarius sp.; assembly: GCA_964244395.1. Lineage (GTDB taxonomy): Bacteria > Pseudomonadota > Alphaproteobacteria > Acetobacterales > Acetobacteraceae > Rhodovarius. The sequence goes on along the minus strand of CAXTJY010000010.1, from coordinate 5,495 downwards.
GACCGCACCGCCTGCACCTTGGTCAGCGAACCGAAGGGGTAGGCGTAGGCGCGTTCCAGGATGAGGCGCTGCATGGTGGCGAAGGCGGCCTGGCGGCCGGGCGCGTCGGGCAGGTTGTTCATGCCGTTCCAGGCGGCCAACACCTCGGCGTCGTCGCGGTCGTCGCGCGGGCGGTAGGCGGCGTTGGGCGAGACCAGGAACTGCATGGTGGCCAATGCGCCCAGGGCGGGCTGGGTGCCCCAGCCGCTGTGGAAGAAGTGCCACTCGCTGCTGTTCAGTTGCTGCGACATCTGCACCGAGGTCGGCCAATCCACCACGCGGAGGCTGGCGTTGATGCCGACGGCCTTGAGCTGCTGCTCCATCACCAGCGCCGCATTGTACATCGGCGGGTAGTCGCGGTTGGTCAGGATGACGATGGGCTCGTTGCGGTAGTTCGCCTCGCGCAGCAGGGCCCGGGCGCGGGCCGGGTTGTTCATGTTGTAGGTCTCTCGCCCCGCATCGGTGTAGGTCGCCTGGTTGGGGAACTGGAAGCCGACATTGAGGCGGAAATTGCCGTCTGTCGCCGCGTCCATGATGTCCTCGGCGCCCAGCGCCGCCTGCACCGCGCGGCGGAAGGCCAGGTTGTTGGTGGGCGGGATGGAGGTGTTGGGCAGGGCGATCTGAATCCACCAGTTCTGCAACGGCAGGATGGTGATGGCGGCATTGCGGCGCAGCCCCTCCACCGAACGGGTCGGCACGTCCTCCACGCCCTGCAGCGCGCCGGTCTCCAGCCCCGCCACGCGGGCCGAGGCCTCGGTCACGATGCGGAAGGTCACGGTATCGACGCAGGCGACGCGGTAGCCGCCGAAGCCGGTGCGCTGCTCGAAGGCGGTGTTGGGGCTGTACCCGTCGTAGCGGCCCAGCCGGGCGTGGCTGCCGGGGACGAATTCCATCAGCCGGAACGGACCTGTGCCGATGGTGCGGAGCTGCTGCCGCTCGTCATTCTCCAGCTCGGAGGGGACGATGACGATGGGGACGGAGAAGGAGGACAGCGCCTCGATGAAGGTGGGCTGCGCCTGCTTCATGCGGATGACGAAGGTCAGCGGGTCCGGCGTGTCCCACCCCGCCACGTTGTCCAGCGTGCTGCGTTGCAGGCCGATGCGGTTGTAGCGGTTGAAGCTGGCCGCGACGTCGGCCGAGCTGAGCGCCTTGCCGTTGTGGAAAGTGACGCCGCTGCGCAGGCGGAAGGTGTAGGTCATGCCGTCCGGCGCGGCGGTCATGCTCTCGGCGAGTTCGAGGATGGGGTTATTGTTCTCATCCCGCGTCATCAGCGTTTCGAAGATGTTCATCGCGATGTTGCGGGTGGAAATCGTGTTGGACGTCATCTGGTCCAGCGAGTTCACATTCGCTTCCTGGCCGAAGACGATGTCGCCGCCCCGCGCCGGGCAGGTGAAGCGTTCCGCATGCAGCGGCCCTGCCGTGACGAGGGCAGCGAGGCTGGAGGCGATCAGCAAGCGGTTCATGGGCGGGGGTCCCTTCCGAGGCGGAGAAACTGTCGGGTGCGGGCGCCGGGCCGTCAACCGCAGAAGCGCCGGACAACGTTCTCCATGATGCGGCTGACCGGCCCCTGGAAGGCGCCGTCCTGCCAGAGGCTGCCGCACCAGGTGATGGAGCCGACGGCGAAGACCGCCCCGCCGCCGGGGGTGGTGAAATAGACGATCTCCGCCCGCTTCAGCGCGTCCGCCTTTTCGCCGGAGATCGTGTTGACGTGGGAGAGCAGCTCCTCCGGCACGGTGACGAAAGAGGCTGGCGGGTCCTCGGAACGGGCGAGGATGGCGGCGTTGGTGGGGGTGCCCAGGGTGAAGTCGGCGCGGTCCAGCTCGAAGCCCGCGGCGCCGCCGCCGGAGAGGCCGTAGTCGCCAAAGGTGTCACCGTCGACGCCTTCGAAGACCCAGGCGTGGTCGGCGGCGGCGGGGAGCTTGCGATAGTGGGTGCCCTCGAACAGGCCCTGGCCGGAGAAGCCGACGCCGGCGAGCTTTTGCGGCGGGCGGCCGTTGCGGCGCCACAGCCCGCCATACTGGCCGTCGAGCTGGTGGTAGTACTCGCCGGAATTGGCGGCCCAGGCGCGGATGCCGCCTTCGGCGCGGCGGACTTCCAGCGTGGCGGCGGCCCAGGCGATGCGCCAGTAGAAGCCGTTGCCGCCCAGGTACATCATGCGGCCGGTGCCTTGGGTGTATTCGGTCAGGGCATCGAGCGTTTCGGGCGTGTGGTATTCGGGGTGGCTGCCGGTGAGCACCACCTTGTAGGGGGCGAGCAGCGCGGCGCCTTCCTCGTGCAGATGCTCGTCGGTGATGACGTCGAAGGCGATGCCGCGGGCTTCCATCCAGGCCAGCAAATGCGTGTCGGCGGGGTAGTGGCGCAGGCCGGAGCCACGGGCGTCGTTGAAGGTGAGGAAGCCGGGCCGCATCGTCAGGATGGGGCGAAGGCGGGAGGAGAGGGCGATTCCCGAGTTGTCGGCGTGGCGGTTGTAGGTGGAGCGGCCGTAGAGCGGGTAGTCGTCCGGGTTGTGCGGGTAGGCGCCCCAGGCGGCGACGCGGGCGCGGTAGGCCGCATCGGCATTGCCGCGGGCGTGGTTGGCGTAGGCCTGGTAGGTGAAGGTGGAGGCGAGGAAGGCGACGGGGGCGGAGGCGGTGCCGCGCGGGGGAAGGATGTAGAGGGGCAGCCAGTCCTCGCCCGCGGCGCAGGTGAGGTGCAGGGCGTAGGCGCCGCTGCGCAGGCCTTCGGGGACGATGAACTCGAAATCCGTCTCCCAACCGCAATCGCCCAGGTCGTCAGCGTGGAAGTGGATGGCGCCGTAGTCGGCCGGCGCATGGCGCCAGCTCATTTCGGCGCCGGTCCAGCGGCTGCCGGCCATGGCGCGGGTCGGGCCGTTCACCAGCACGCCGTGGCAGGCCTGTGGGCCGGTGTCGGTGATCGCCTGGGTGGTAATGCCCTGGGCGAAATCCCAGGCGGCGAGCGGTGCGGTCTCAGGCCATTCGACGTGAATGCCGGCATGCAGCGTCGGTGCCTCCAGCTTGCCGGTGAAATGGGCGCGGGGCTGCGCCGTGTCGCGGGCGGCGAGGAGCATGGCGCCACTGCCATCGGGCAGGGATAGGCCTGGATGGCTGGCCCGCGCCGTGATGGCCGCGCCGCCCAGCGGTTGCTGGCCGAGCGTGATCGCGCCGTTGGCCGGGTCGGCGCTCAGCCAGACCCGCATCCATTGCCGGAGTGGCCAGGGCGTTCCTGTCTCGACGCGTCTGCTGCCGATCTCGGCCCAGGCGCCAAGGGGGCCGACGCCCAGGGTCACGGTGGCGCCGGGCTGCTCCTCGCTTAGCAGCGCGGCGTCGCCATGCGGCTGCGCTTCGAGCCACGCCAGGGCAGACCAGGTGCAGGCGCCGGTGCGACGCGGGGCAGCGGCGCGACCGTAGGAGCCCTGGTGGACGGGCTGGTGCCGGGCCTGGAACGAATGGTCGAACTGCGCCGAGCAATCCTCGAATTGCAGACCCGGCCCCTGCGGATTCGGATCGCCCGAGATCACCCGCACCAGCCTGGCCCGTGCCGTACCGCCGGCCGGGGCGCTGACCTTCACCGCAAAGCTTTCGCCGGGGCGGTGGGAGAAGCGGTCGAGGTATCCGGTGATGGGCAGTTCGGCGTGCGGCATATCCAAATGCTCCGCGCTGGTAGCGCCTGCGTCAACGCGGCAGGATGGCACTGCGCCCGGAGAAACGACGATGGCCCATGTCCTGACCAGCCTGAGCGACAGCGATGCCGAAGCCCGCGAATGGGCGCAGCGCCAGGACATGGCGGCGGTGTTCCGCATCGCCGCCCGGCAGGGGTGGAACGAGCATATCGGCAACCACAACAGCCTGATGCTGGAGGGCGATGAGCCGACCTTCCTGATCAACCCGCGCGGCTACCTGTTCCAGGAGCTACGGGCCAGCGACCTGATCGTGTGCGACCTGGCCGGCCGCGTGCTGCGTGGGCGGGGCGAGCTGCGAAAAGTCGCCTTTCACATCCACGCGCGCATCCACCTGGCCAACCCGAAGGCGGCCTGCGTGGTGCATGTGCACCCCCGCTACCTGACCGCGCTGTCGATGATCGAGGGCGCCGAATTCTCCCTGTCGCACCACAACTCCCTGCTGCTGAACGACCGCACGGTCTATGACGACGAGGGCAACGAGCCGGTGCATGACGATAGCGAGGGGGACCGCATCGCGCGGCTGATGGGCGAGAAGACCATCATGCTGATGCGCGGCCACGGCGTGACGGTGGTGGGCCCCACCGTGCACGACACCTTCGACGAGACCTACATGGCCGAGCGCACCTGCATGTACCAGATGACGGCGATGCAGACGGGCCAGCCGCTGCACAAGCTGCCGGACAAGCTGCGCCGCAACCACACCGGCCCCTGGGGTGAGCGGCTGGATGCGCGGCTGCACCTCGATGCCTGGCGCCGGGTGCTGGACCGCGAGGAGCCGGACTACGCGACGTAGTTTGGTGCCCCATCGTTCGGGACGCCAAACGCGCCGCTGGACGGGGCTTTGCGCAGCACCACCACCGCGTCACCAAATGTCCTCGGACGCAGCGAAAATGGGCGGCGGATGACTCCGATCCGGCGAGCCTCGGTGCTCCGGGCAAGCTGGGCTGGGGTGCTATCCCCTCCGGCCTTTCATCTTCTTCGGGTCCCACCCGCCGCCGCCCGGGCCCATCGGCTTGGGCTTCCAGGGCTCTTTCTTCCCGCGGGCGGGCTTGGCGGGCGTGCTGTCTTGCAGTGACCGCCCTGCCAGATTGGGCGCCATGCCCACATTCTCGCCCCCTGGCAGCCCCAGCTCCATCTTTTCCAGCCGCTTGATCTCGTCGCGCAGCCGCGCCGCGGTCTCGAACTCCAAGTCGGCTGCCGCGGCGCGCATTCGCTTCTCCAGCTCGGCAATGCTGGCCCGCAGGTCCTTGCCGACGAAGTTGAGCGTGGTGTCGCCCTCGCTGGCCTCCACCGTCACGTAATCGCCCTGCGAAATATCCTTCAGCACGTCGGAGATGTCGCGGCTGATCGAGATCGGCGTGATGCCGTGTTCCTCGTTGTAGGCCAGCTGCTTGGCGCGGCGGCGGTCGGTCTCGCCCAGCGCCTTCTTCATGCTTTCCGTCATCCGGTCGGCGTAGAGGATGACCCGGCCCTCCGCGTTGCGGGCGGCGCGGCCGATGGTCTGCACCAGCGACGTCACGCTGCGCAGGAAGCCCTCCTTGTCAGCGTCCAGGATGGCGACGAGGCGGCACTCGGGGATGTCCAGCCCCTCGCGCAGCAGGTTGATGCCGATGAGAACGTCGAACACGCCGCGCCGCAGGTCGCGGATGATCTCGATGCGCTCCAGCGTGTCCACGTCGCTGTGCAGGTAGCGCACCTTGATGCCGGCCTCGGTCATGTAGTCGGTCAGGTCCTCGGCCATGCGCTTGGTCAGCACGGTGACCAGGATCCGCCCCCC
>CAXTJY010000009.1:17143-18938 GCA_964244395.1 uncultured Rhodovarius sp. | reverse complement strand
CGCCCTGCGGGAAGGCTAACCCCCCTTCCCGCCGCGGCACCCCCTCCCCCCCCTTCTAACCCCACCAAACCCAAACGCCTCAACCCATACCCTGAAAATACCCATATGAAAAACCGCCGCATCCTCGCTCTCGGCAGCATCGCCTACGTCGCCGCCACCTTCACCCCCCAAGTCCACGCCACCGATCTCTACTGGGATGCGGACGGCGCCGGCGCCGCCCTCGGTGGCACCGGCCTTTGGAACACCGCCTCCGCCCTCTGGCGTCTCGATACCCCCGCCGGCGCGCTCCAGACCTATAACAACGCCACCCCCAGCCCCGTCATCGCCCGCTTCGAAGGCACCGCCGGCACCGTCACCATCCCGGATGTCATCAACGCCGCGGGCCTGACCTTCGGCACCGGCGTCACCGGCTACAACGTCACCACCGGAGCCGCGGCAAAGATGAATGCCGCCGTCCCCGCGGCCGGCACCTTCACCGTCACCACCAATGGCGGCGCCAATACCCTCAGCGCCGACTTCCTGTTCCCCAACGCGAACATCACCTTCGTCAAGACCGGCCCCGGAACCCTCTTCTACCCCACCGGCGCCGGCACCTCCCCGAACCGCGGCATCTACACCGTCACCGGCGGCACCTTCGATCCCCAGACGCTCCTGTTCGACAGCATCTTCTCCATGGCCGCTGGAAACCGCCTCGGCACCACCGGCGGCGCAAACCCGGCCATCCCGCAGCTCACCTTGGACGCCGGCACCCTCCAGCTCACCCAGACCGGGGGCAACAACAACCTCGCCGACTCCCGGGGCGTCCAGGTCACCGTGAATGGCGGCGCCATCCACGACGGCGGCAGCGAGGCCCAGATCCCCTCCTACATCAAGAACGCCTCCGGTCCTTCCACCGGCCTTTATCTCTCTAACATCAGCGGCAGGACCCGCTTCATGGGCGTCATCAGCGGAGTGGGCAACCTCACCTGGACGGGCACCTCCGCCGGCAACCTCGCCGGTTTCGAGAACGTCAACACCTACTCCGGCACCACCACCATCAATACCGGCACCATCCGCCTCGACTTCGCGGCTTCCAACACCGGCACCACCCGCCTGAACTCCGCCACCGCCGTCACCCTGAACAGCGGCACGCTCGCCATGGTCGGCACCACCGCGGCAGCACAAACCTCCACCCAAAGTGTGAGCGGCGTCACCGTTTCCGGACCTTTCGCCGGCCTTTCCAATTCCGGCACCGCCGGTCTCACCTCCACGCTCAATCTCGGCCCCCTCACCCGCACCGGGCTGGGCACGGTCAATATCACCCTCGCCGGCAGCGGCGTCATCACCACTCCCACGGCGAATGGCGCCAGCGGCATCCTCGGCGGCTGGGCCACCATCGGCAGCAACTGGGCATCCAGCGCCGGCAACGGCGTCACCCCGGGCAACATCACCGCCTACACCGGTTACCTGACCACCACCGTCGCCGGAAACACCGCCGCCAATTATCTGGCCACCAGCAACGTGGATGTCACCAGCAGCCCGGTCCTCACCGGCCCGGTTACCATCAACACCCTCCGCTTCAACACCGCCGGCGCGAACACCGTCACCCTCACCGGTGCGAACATCATCAGCGGCGGCGGCCTCCTTGTCGGCACCGGCGTGGGCGCGAACACCTCCGCCATCACCGGCGGCTCGCTCGCCGGCTCCGCGGACGGCTACCTCTCCGTCACCCAGAACAACACCAACCCGCTCACGATCTCCTCGCAGATCCTCAACAACGTCGCCCCCACCACCCTGCTGAAAGGCGGCACGGGCA
>CAXTJY010000009.1:0-17133 GCA_964244395.1 uncultured Rhodovarius sp. | reverse complement strand
CCTGAGTGGCGGCAACTCCTATTCCGGCGGCACCCAACTCGCTGGCGGCACCATCGGCGTGGGCGACAGCGGGGCCCTCGGCAGCGGTGATCTCACCTTCTTCAACAGTGGCACCCTCCTGGCCACCGCGAACGTGAACCTGCCTAACAACATCAAGCTCGGCATCACCAGCGATGTCTTCGACGCCGGCGCGAACACGCTCACCCTCTCCGGTGCCGTCACCGGAGCCAATACCGGCGGCACCCCCTTCAAGGCACAAGGCACCGGCACCATCGTGCTCGCCGGCACCTTCGACCTCACCGGCACCGCGGGCAACACCGACCTGCCCGCCATCATGCTCGGCAACCGCAATGGCGCCAACTTCAACCGCGGCACCCTCAACATCACCGGCACCGGCTCCATCTCCCGCATCAGCACCGGCTGGGACAATACCGCGAACGTCCTCAACATCGCCTCCTCCGGCACCATCAACATGGCCACGGACCTCGTCTCCGGACAGTCCGCCAATGGCTTCGGCGCCGTGAACGTCTCCTCCGGGACGATCAACATGCAGAACCTGAACCTGGCCAACTGGGACGGTGCCAACGGCTCCTTCACCATGACCGGTGGCACCCTCAACACCGTCAACGTCCGCAACGGCGGCACCGGCAACGGCAGTGGCAACAGCTACTCCCGCTTCACCGGCGGCACCGTCAATGTCGCCTCCTTCAGCACCATGAGCCGCCAGGGCAATGGCACCAACATCCTGCACGTCGCCGGCGCCGGCGCGCAATACAACGTCGGACCCGGCAACTTTTTCTTCGGCTTCAGCCCGGACTCCACCGGCATCCTCACCGTGGACGCCGGAAGCGTCACCGCTGAGGTCAACATGCAACTCACCAACGGCAACACCGCCAATACCTACGGCATCATCAACCTCAACGGCGGCGTCTTGAGCCCCAACGGCATCGGCACCGGTGGAGCCCTTGGCAAGAGCATCGTCAACTTCGACGGCGGCCTCCTCAGGGCCCGCGTGACCAACGCCAACTTCCTCGGCGGACTCACCCAGGCGAACATCTACGACGGCGGCGCGAGAATCGACACCAACGGCGCGACCGTCACCATCGCCCAGGCGCTGCAACCGGCCACCGGCAATGGCATCACCGCCATTCCCGTCACCACCGGCGGCACCGGCTACCTCGGCATCCCCGTCGTGAAGATCACCGGCGGCGGCCCGGCTGCCTCGGGTGCCACCGCGGTCGCCATCGTCAGCGGCGGCGTCGTCACCGGCATCCAGATCACCAGCCCGGGCACCGGCTACACCACCGCCCCCACCGTCACCCTCACCGCGGCGGGCGCGCTCACGTCCGCCACCCTCGGCACCGCCACCTTCGCCGCGAACGCGGCCGATGGCGGCCTCGTCAAGGAGGGCGACGGTTCCCTCCGCCTCAGCGGCAACAACACCTACACCGGACCGACCATCGTCAATGGCGGCTTCCTCCAGGCCGGGTTCGCCACCAATGCCTTCGGCATCAACTCCGCCCTCACGCTGGCGGATGCCACCGGCGTCCTCGTGGACTTCAACAACCTGAACGTCACCATCGGTTCCCTAACCGGTGGCGGTGGCCTCGGCGGTGACATCATCCTCGGCACCTCGATCCTCACCGTGGGCACCGACAACACCAGCCCCGCCGCCTACGCCGGAGCCATCACCGGCGCCGGCGGACTCATCAAGACCGGCACCGGCACGCTCGCGCTCTCCGGGAACAACTTCTTCACCGGAGACTCGCAGGTGAACAACGGCACCTTGAACCTCACCAGCGAAGGCCACCTCGGTTTCCTCGTCGATGATCTGGGCACCACCACCGTCGCCGTCGGCGCCACCGGCACCGCCGTCTTCGATGGCATCTTCAACATCGACCTCTCCGCGGTCACCCTCGAAAACGCATCCTGGAACCTCGTTACCAAGGCCCCCGGCGGCACCGTCACCTACGGCCCCAACTTCTCGCCCGGCCTCGACTGGACGGAAGGCACGCCCGGCGTCTGGACCATCTCCGATGGTGAGAAAACCTTCACCTTCACCGAGGCCTCCGGCGTCCTCATCGTCGGCAACGGAGGCAACAACTACGCCTCGTGGATCGACGGCTTCTTCCCCGGCGAGACCGACCCGCTCATCGTCGGACCCGGCGCGGACCCCGACAACGACGGCATCCGCAACGCCGTGGAAATGGTCATCGGTGGCGATCCGAAACTCGGCATGGACACCGCCCTCATGCCCACCGTCGAGCTCGTCGTCAACCCCGCCGGCGTCCCCGCGGGCAGCTACATGCTCGTCACCTACCGCCGCAGCGACCTCTCCGTCGCCGCCGGCCTCGTCCCCGCCGTCGAGTCCAACACCGTCCTCACCGGCACCTGGACCACCGCCGTCGATGGCGTCAGCGGCGTCGAGATCCTGGAGGATGACAACTACGCCTCCTTCACCCCGCCCGCCGCCGACACCGACCGCGTCCGCGTCTACATCCCCCGCGGAGCCAACCCCACCCTCTTCGGCCGCCTCAACGTGAAAGTCCCCTGATCAACACCCCGACCACACCTATCTAACCAAACCCGCATCCCTCACCGGATGCGGGTTTCTTTTTGCCGGATCCGCCGCCAAACGGATCATGGCCCGCCCGGGCATGGCGAACAACCGCTAGATCAGCCAGACATCCGGCATTTCCTCGTATCGGCTGAAGTCCCCGGCGATCTCCGCGGCAGTCCGGCCGGCCCACTTGGCATGGATGGCATCCGTGATCGACTGGGCGAGCGGCGTATTGTTATTGGGATAAATCTCCTGGGGGCGGGCCTTTATCTGGAGTTCCCAAGCCATACCGTTGATCCAGCGGAGCGCGGTCCAAAACCCGGAACCAGGTTCCAAAACGAGAACCGCCTCGATATACCCGTGCCAACTGGCATAGTCGCTCGCGAAAAGCCCGCCATTCATCGTGTGAACCGGTTCCGCCCCGCGATTCGGATCATCGGGGCTGGCTAGCACGCCAAAGGCGAAATCCTTGAAGGCGGCAACCATGTCATCCAAGTCCCCGTTGAAGTGGGAATTGAAGAATTCCTCCTGTTCGACCGCGACGAATTTCAAGTTGTCCTGGTTCTCCGTCACGAAGTCCCCGAAGACGGCCGGAGTGTCGAGATTGTCCCTCCACACCTGGAAGCAGTTGCCATAGCCTCCCCAGCTTTCGTATCGGTCCCAGAGACCGTTGTCGCCGGCCTCGAACTTGAAGTGATTGTCAAACGCGAGCCAGAAGGCCCTGCCTTGTTCCGGTGTATATGCCATGGTGTGGTCGGGGTTGGGGTTGGAGAAATGGAAAATGGGCGCGGTAAAGAAGAGCTCCGCCCGGGAGTCCCCGCTCAGGGCTGCAGGATGGACGTGATGGCGGCGATGCGCTCCACATCCATCCTTCCAAGGTTCTTGGAAGTGGTGTTCTGGGCCGGAAGCCGGGCCACTTGATCAAGGCCATGGTTCGCCAGCATCAGGTGGTGCCTCCAGATCGCGCGCGGCTGGGATGGCAGCTGCAAGGTGTAGGGAAGCTCGAAGGGCGTCCCCGCGGCATCCATCCTGGGATCGCCCCCGGTCTGCCGTGGCAGCACGGTCAGCACCTTCGAGACCTCCGTGAGGTTCTTCATTTCGAGGAAACACCAGTTCCTCAGTTGCACCCGGTCGTTGCCGGTCTCCAACAGGAGGACGTGGTGTACCATCGTCAGGAGACAGCGATACCGGTGGTTGAAGATATCTCCCCAGGCATTCGCCACGGGATCCTCCAAATACCCCTCATGACCGGTAGGACGGACGCTGGGATCTTCTGGCACGGGCAGGGAGATCACCGCCGCCGGGTCCGCGGACAGCGTTGCCTTTATGGCGAGATAGATCCCATGCAGTTCCTCGAAGTGGGAAGGCTCGGTGGCGCTACCGGGAAGTGACAGGCCCTCTCCCTGCTCGCCGATATCCTCCAGCAGCCGGGCGATCGAGGCCGGATCCGTGACCTTCCTCAGGACAAGATTGGCAAACTGCGCCTTCCATTCCGTGGGGGCCGCCTGCCGTGGTTCCCCTTCCGGGAAAACATCCTCATTGCCAAGCGAGCCGGCAAGGCCCGCCATGTGGGCGTAGAGAACTCCCACACGGTTCACCCCGCCGGCGTATCCCGAGTCCTTCACCACCCCCTCGTAATCGAAATTCATCTCCGGAGGGATGACTTCCATCGCCGGCATCTCCGCGAGGACATAGCGGGCGACCGAATGCAGCGAGAGCCGCTCGAGCTTGAACGGATAGGGATAAAGCTCGTTGTACGGATAGTCCTCGCGTTCAAAATTGAGAGGAGCTCCCAACTGCAGCAGGATATTCTGAACCCCCATCAGATGCCCCATCTCCTCCTTCGCGATCTGCATCAGCTTGGTCTTCCACTTCCCCATGGGATTGGAAGTCGGGAGTGAAAACGACGCGTACAGATACTGGACCATCAACGAGTGCTCGACCTCGGCGGCAGCATGCAAGAGGGCGGTCAACTCGTCGCGGGGACTCATCGGCGGCTTCTGCCGGGCAAGGGTCATCGCAGGCACGGCAGCCGCTTCCGCACCCCCCGCGGCAGCGGCACCCGCCACCTCGAACATGGCCTTGCCGATGTCCGCGGCCTGCAGGCGGGGATCCTCGCGGAAATCCAGGGTGAAGCTTTTCTTGTTCACGGCGTGAAGGGGGAAAAAATCAAATCTGACAGCTTGATTGATATCTATCTGGCAGAAATCCCGCTTGTCCATGAAATTATCCCCCCCGCTGCCACGCTCGACCGGCATGAGGCGGATGCCACCCGGGACACCTCCCTATTAACAAGGGATTGTTCCGAAACTTTTCCCGGAATGTACTTGATAGATATTATAATTTATTCCATTAGCCCCGCATGGCTACCTCTCTCCGTAGGAACGCGTGGAACGATGGCGGGACACTTGACAATCCCGATTTGTTTTGGTATGCGAAAGGTGTCGGAGTGATGATGAGTCGCTCTCTCGACGATCCCACCAGCTGGTGGTTTTACGCCGCCATCCACGGCGAGTATGTGAGTCCTGACAATAGCCCCGAACCTCCCGGCTTTCCGGGATGGGGATTCATCACGCCCCGGCCGCAAGTCCCGGCGACCCCTCTCCCCGCCCAGGCGGTCCAGGATTCATTCTGGAACCAGTGCCAGCACGGCAGCTGGTATTTCTTCCCTTGGCACCGTGGCTACCTCATGGCGCTCGAGGCTCAGCTCAGGCAAGACATCATCGATCTCGGCGGACCGGCGGATTGGGCGCTGCCCTATTGGAATTATTTTGGCGGAGAGGACGCCAGCCAGTATCCGATGCCACCCGCCTTCGCGGAAACGGCATTGCCGGATGGCAGCGACAACCCCCTTTTCGTTGCCATGCGCTACGGGGCTAACAATGACAGGAAAATCTATATCCCGACTCCGGCGGGCTCGGCCGCGATGGGTGATCCGGGCTTCACCGTAACAGAGGATGCCTTGTCAAATGACCTCTATAGCGGTACCAATCCGCAAACCCCCGCACCCGGATTTGGCGGGCCGGAGACGGGTTTCGAACACAGGGGCGGCGACCATGGAAATCTCGAAAAGGATCCCCATGATCTCGTCCACGTCGCGATTGGCGGTGGCTTCAGCAGAACCAACTTCGGCCTGATGTCGAATCCGGGCACCGCCGCCCTGGATCCCGTCTTCTATCTTCACCATGCCAATATCGACCGCCTGTGGGCGGTCTGGAATGCGGGTGGCAACTCCAACCCCACGTCCGCGGACTGGCTCAACGGCCCGGTCGACAGACCATTCGTGATGCCCGACCCCGCGGGTCAACCGTGGTCCTACACTCCCATGCAGGTCCAGAACCTTGCCTCGCTCAATTATACCTATGAAGAGCTGCAAGCCTCTCCCCTCGCCGGCCCGGCCGGACCTTTGCTGGCAAATCGCTTTTCAGTCCTGGGCGCCGCGGCCGCGGCGGAGAAGGCGGGGCAGGACCCGGAGGCGTTCCTGGCGAGGCTGTTCCGCCAGGTGCCGGTACTGGACACCGGGGCCCGGGGTTCCACCACCACCTTCGTGCAGCGCAACCAGGGCGACGTGCTGCTGTCCTGGGAGAATGAGGCGCATCTGGCCCGGCAGGAATTCCCGCAGGCTGGACTGGAGATCGTCTACCCGCCGCTGTCCATCCTGGCCGAGCCGCCGGTGGCGGTGGTCGATCAGAACGTCGACCGTCGCGGCACCCGCGCTTTGGCCGAGGCCTATCTGCGGCATCTCTACACCGAAGCAGGCCAGTCCATTGCGGCCAGACACTTTTATCGGCCACGCAATGCCGCGATCCTCGCCGCCCATGCGCGACAGTTTCCGGCCCTGGAACTCGTCACCGTCAGCGACGTGTTCCAGGGCTGGGCCGACGCGCAGCGCATTCATTTCAACGATGGCGGCGTGTTCGACCGCATCTATCGACCGGGACGATGAGCCGGCCCCGGGTCCTGCCCGGCTTCCATCTGGCGATGGGCATCACCCTGGCATGGCTGGGCCTGATCGTGCTGGTGCCGCTGGCGGCGCTGGCGATCAGGCCGTGGGAGCTGGGGCCGGCCGGGGTGCTGGCGGCGCTGCTGGAGGAGCGCGTGCTGGCGGCCCTGCGGCTGTCCTTCCTGGCCGCCCTGCTGGCGGCGCTGGCCAGCCTGCCGCTGGGGCTGCTCTTCGCCTGGGTGCTGATCCGCTACCGCTTTCCCGGCCGCCGGCTGCTGGATGCCGCCATCGATCTGCCCTTTGCGCTGCCCACCGCCGTGGCCGGGCTGGCGCTGACCGCGCTGTTCGCCGGCAATGGCTGGCTCGGCGGGCCGCTGGAAGCCTGGTTCGGCTGGAAAGTAGCCTACACGCCGGCCGGTGTGGTGGTGGCGCTGGTCTTCGTCGCGCTGCCCTTCGTGGTGCGCACGGTGGAGCCGGTGCTGCGCGACCTCGGCCGCGACGCGGAGGAAGCCGCCGCCACGCTGGGCGCCAACCGGGCGCAGACGGTGTGGCGGGTGGTGCTGCCGGCGCTGTATCCGGCGCTGATCACCGGCTTCGGGTTGGGTTTTGCCCGTGCGGTCGGCGAGTATGGCAGTGTCATCTTCATCGCCGGCAACATGCCCATGGTCAGCGAAATCGCGCCGCTGCTGATCGTCGTGAAGCTGGAGCAGTTCAACTACGCCGCCGCCGCCGCCATCGGGCTCGGCATGCTGCTGCTGTCCTTCGCCATCCTGCTCGCACTCAATGTGTGGCAGCGCGCGCTGCGGCCACGCCCGGCATGAGTCGAGCCACGGAGGAGCCGGCCTGGCTGCGGGCCGGGCTGATCGCCATGGCCGTGGCCTTCGCCGTGGTCATCTTCCTGCTGCCGCTGCTGGCGGTGGTCACCGAGGCGACGCGACGCGGCCTGGCCCCGGCGCTGGACGCCATCCTGGAGGAGGATTCGCTGGCGGCGATGCGGCTGACCCTGCTGGTGGCGGCCATCGCGGTGCCGGTGAACCTGGTCGGCGGCGTGGCGGCCGCCTGGGCGGTGTCCAAGTTCGAATTCACGGGACGCCGGCTACTGGTGACGTTGATCGAGCTGCCGTTCGCGGTCTCGCCGGTGATTTCCGGCCTGGTTTACGTGCTGCTCTTCGGCGCGCAGGGCTTTCTGGGCGGCTGGCTGCGCGAGCACAATATCCAGATCATTTTCGCACTGCCGGGGCTGGTGCTGGCCACCATCTTCGTCACCTTTCCTTTCGTCGCCCGAACCCTGATCCCGCTGATGCAGGAGCAGGGGCGCGAGGAGGAGGAAGCCGCGGCGACGCTGGGTGCCGGCGGGTGGCAGGCCTTCCGGCGGGTCACCCTGCCGAATGTGCGATGGGCCTTGCTGGCCGGCGTGCTGCTGTGCAATGCCCGGGCCATGGGGGAATTCGGCGCCGTCTCGGTCGTTTCCGGCCATGTGCGGGGGCAGACCAACACCATGCCTCTGCACGTCGAAATCCTGTACAACGAATACATGTTCGTGGGCGCTTTCGCCGTGGCGGCGGTGTTGGCGCTGCTCGGCCTCGTCACCCTCGGCGCCAAGGGCGTGCTGGAATGGCGCACCGGGCGCCGGCTGGGCGCTTCGGGCTGATGCTCCGTCTGGAGGGAGTCACCCGGCATTTCGGCGCCGCCCGGGCGCTGGACGGGGTGTCGCTGACATTGGAGGCGGGGGAGTTCGCCGCCATCCTGGGGCCATCGGGCTCGGGCAAGACCACGCTGCTGCGCCTGCTGGCGGGGCTGGATTTCCCCGATGCCGGCCAGCTGTGGATCGACGGCCGCGACGTGGCGCGGGTGCCGGCGCGCGAGCGCGGCGTGGGGGTGGTATTCCAGCACTACGCGCTGTTCCGGCACATGACCGTGTTCGAGAACGTGGCCTTCGGCCTGCGGGTACGCCGGCGCGCCACCCGGCCCGCGGCGGCGGAGATCGAACGCCGGGTGCGGCAGTTGCTGGAACTGGTGCAGATCCCCGAACTGGCGCGGCGCTATCCCGAGCAGATTTCGGGCGGCCAGCGGCAGCGGGTGGCGCTGGCCCGGGCGCTGGCGATCGAGCCGCAACTGCTGCTGCTGGACGAGCCCTTCGGTGCGTTGGACGCGCTGGTCCGCAAGGAGGTGCGGCGCTGGGTGCGCGGCCTGCATGAGCGGCTGGGACTGACGTCCATCCTGGTCACCCACGATCAGGAGGAGGCGATGGAAATGGCGGACCGGGTGGCGGTGATGGAGCATGGCCGCCTGGTGCAGTTCGCGCCGCCGGCGGAATTGCTGGCCCAGCCGGCAACGCCCTTCGTGGCCGGGTTCCTGGGTGAGGCCACGGAGGTGGCGGGCCGGGTGGCGGATGGGCTGCTCACCCTGGACGGGCTGGGGCCTATCGGCGGCGTGGCGATGCCGGACGGCCCGGCCCGGGCTTTCGTGCGGCCGCATCAGCTGCGGATCGACGCGGTGTCGGCGGGGGGAGCCACCGCCGTGGCGCGGCATGCCCGCGCGGAGGTCTCGGGCGGGTTTCGCATCCTGGTCGAATGCGGCGGCCGGCTGTTGGAGGGCGTGGGCGGGGCGGCGCCGGCTTCGGGTTCGATCGTGGGCGTGGTGGTGCTGGGCTGCACGGCGTTCGGCGCGGACGGCCTGGCGAGGGTGCTAGGCCTTCCCAGGGGTGGGCCGGGGTGAGTGAGAGAGCTGGCGGGCCGGAGGCGGTCACGCGCCGTCCTCGCAGATATTCGACAGACCTCGCCTCAGCGCGTTGACCCGGAGGGCTCCGGCGGGCTATCCGATGACAGCAAGCACCCGTAGCTCAGCTGGATAGAGTGACGCCCTCCGAAGGCGTAGGTCACAGGTTCGAATCCTGTCGGGTGCGCCAAAGCCACCAGCGGTTTCTAGACCGATACTTCCACGACGTGCACGGCGTTGCGGGCGCCGGCCAGCGGCTGGGTCCGGCCCGCCTCATCCGTCGCCCGGCAGAGCAGACGCTGCTGTCCGGCCTGCCGCGGCTGCCAGGTCGCAGCCCATTCCTGCCAGCCGCGGCCCCGGCGTGGTCGCACTTCCGCGGGCTGCCAGTTCACGCCGTCATCGTCGCTGATCTCCACCCTGGCCACCGGCGCGTCCGACCAGGCCCGGCCCCGCAGCGCAAGCGGACCGGACACACGATCGCCCGGCGCGGGCGTGGTGAAGATGGCCTCCGGAAGCAGCGACCAGACCGGGCGCTCCCCATCATTGTAGAACCGGGTGGTGAAGAGGCCGGTGGCGCGCGCATCGGCCAGCGTCAGGCGCCACAACCATTTCACCGAATTGGTGCCGAAATAGCCCGGCACCACCAGGCGCAACGGCCCGCCATGTTCGCTCGGCAGCGCCGAGCCGTTGAGGTGCGTCGCCAGCATCACATCATCGGCCAGGCGTTCGAGCGGCATGTCCTTGCGGTAGAAAGGCACCTGCTCGCCGGCGAATTCGCCGTGGTCGGCGCCGTCGCCCCACAGATGGGTCGCGTCGGGAGAAACGCCCAGGCCGAGCAGCACATCCCGCAGCCAGACGCCTTCCCACACCACGCAGGCCACGCGCCGCGTCGGCAGCGACGGCTGCATCGGGTTGCCGGCGCATTGATGCACGGCCTCCAGGCGGGCACGGGGGAAACCGGCCAGCTCCTCCAGCCCCAGCACGACGGGGCGCTCCACCATGCCCTCGATGGCCAGCGACCAGGCCATCGTGTCCGTCCGCGCCACGCCCAGATGCGCCAGCATGAACAGCTTCTCGACCGGGGTGATCGGTGCCGTCATCTGGTGCGGCAGCAAGGGAACGCGGCGGGTCAGCCCGGCTGGTTCGAGAGTTACCACTGGCTTGTCCATCGCCGCAGAATGCCGCGCGACGTGCCCGCGGAACACCCGGCATCGTCGCAAGCCGGCCCGTTCATTTTCCCTGCATCAGGAACTCCGCATCGGCGCGCAGCATCTCCTCGATGAAGCGGACCGTCTCCTTGACCCGCGGCACCCAGGCCAGCTCCTCATGGACGGAGAGGTAGATCGGCCTTTCCGTGCGCACCAGCGGTTTCAGCACCGGCACCAGCCGTTCGTCCATCTCACCGGCGAAGCTGGGCAGCAGCACCAGCCCGGCGCCATTCGCCGCCGCCGTCGCCTGCGCGAACATCGACGAGGAGCGGAGTGAGACCTGCGGGCTGGAAATCACGTCCAGCAGCCAGTGCACTTCCGGAATTTGCACCAGATCCTCGACATAATCGACGAAGACGTGCCGCGCGAGATCCTCGACCCCCGTGGGCGTGCCATGCCGTTCCAGATAGTCGGGCGCCGCATACAGGAAGAGCGAGAAGCCGCCGACGCGACGGATGCTCAGCTTGGGCCCGCGCACCGGCACGAAGGACAGGCTGATATCCGCCTCGCGCCTGGTCAGGTTGAACAGGGCGGGGGAGGTGACGAGCTCCACCGCCAGTCCGGGATGGCGCTGCGCCAGCATGGGCAGGCGGCGGGCCAGGTACTGGCTGGCGATCCCTTCCATGCTGGCCACCCGCACGCGGCCCTGCGGCGCACCCTGGGTCGCCCGGCCATGCTCGATGGATTGCGCCTGCACTTCCATCGCCTCCGCCATCGGCATCAGCGCGCGGCCCTGTTCGGTCAACGCGAAGCCCTCCGCGCCGCGGTCGAAAAGCTTCTGGTCCAGCGCCCGCTCAAGCTCGGCGACGCGACGGCTGACCGTGGTGTGGTCCACCCGCAGGCGGCGCGCGGTGGGCGCCAGGCGGCCCTGGCGCGCCAGTTCCAGGAAGAACGGCAGGGCGCTCCAGTCGAACATAGGTGGAGTCTGCCACCGGTTCGGCGCAACGGCCATCGTGGATTTTCGGTGGGACAGCAGGGTCGGTGGCGGCTTTGATGCGCCAGGGAAGTGCCGGCGCATCAACAGGAGACTTCTCGCATGACGACCCGTCGCGCCGCCGTGGGCCTCGCCTTCACCATGGCCCTCACCCGCCCCGCCTTCGCCTGGCCCGACCGGTCGTTGCGGGTCATCGTGCCCTACCCGGCCGGCGGCGCGACCGACACCTTCGCGCGGCTGGTCACGCAGGCCGTGCAGGCGCGGCTGGGCCAATCCATCGTCGTGGAGAATCGCGGCGGCGCCAGCGGCGCCATCGGTGCCACAGCCGCGGCGCGGGCGCCGGCGGATGGCTACACCTTGATGGTCACCATCACCGACACCCAGGCCATCAACCCCGCCGTCTTCCGCACCCTGCAATACGACCCCGAGGCCGACTTCGCTCCGGTGAGCCTGCTGACGCGGGTGCCCTTCGGTCTGCTGGCCGGGCCCACGACGCGGCGCTTCGCGGCTGTCGGCGCGTTGATCGACTTCGCGAAGGCCAATCCCGGCCGCATCACCTTTGCCACCTGGGGCGTCGGCAGCACCTCTCATCTGGCGACCGAGCGGGTCGCGAAATGGGCCGGCATCGAGCTGACGCATGTGCCCTTCACCGGCGGCGCGCCGGCGCGCCAGGCGGTGGCGGCGGGGCAGGTGGATTTCATGTCGATCTCGGTCGGCGAGGGCGCGCCGCTGACCCGCGACGGCACCTGCCGCTACTTGGCGATGATGGCGCCGGCCCGGATCGCCGGCTTCGAAGGGGTACCGACCCTGTCGGAATTGGGCTTCGACATGACGACGGGCTTCTGGGTCGCGATGTACGCGCCTGCGCGCACGCCGGCGCCGCTGATCGCACAGCTGAACGAGGCGGTGCGCGGCGCGTTGGCTTCGCCCGAACTGGCCGCCGCCTTCGCCTCCCAGTTCGCGGTCCCGGAAGCTTCAACGCCTGAGGAATTGGGCGCATTGCAACGGGCCGAGCGTGCGGTATGGGGCGCCGCGGCGCGCGACGCGAATGTAAGGCTGGACTGAATGGACATCCGCTTTCTCGACGAGGCGCCGGCCGAGGCGCATGGGCCCGTGGAGCGCATCGCGCCGATCCGCCGCCCGCAGGATTTCACCCCCGCCGTGCAGCGCTGGTCCTTTCTGCTGCCACCGGAATGCACGCAGTTCCGCGTCGCCTTCCTGGCAGCGCAGGCGGCGGACGAAGCGACGCTGGAGGCCAGCCCGTTCATGGCCTGGGCCGGCCCTGCCCTCGCCGGCCCCGGCCCCGGCGCGCCGACGACGTTGGACCACGCCCGGTTTCGCGACGGGGCCGGCATGCTCAACCACGTCATCGCAGCCTATTGGCTCGATGAGGACACCTATGCCGGCTGGCGCGCCGCCACGGATGGCTGGTGGGACGCCCCGGCCCGCCTGACCGACCCGACCGGTGCCTGGCGCGAAATCCTTCGGGTGCCGCGGGACCGGCAGGAAAGCATCTACTGGCGCGACTACCCTGCTGCCTTGATGGCCAGCCCGGCGGTGGAGATCTATCCCACGCCCTATTGCGGCTATTACGGCGCGATGCGCGACCGCATCCCTGCCGCGGCAATCGACGTACTGGACAGCAGCGAGCCCGGGCTGGAACGGCACGAACGCGCCGGGCTGGGCGAACGTTGGCGCATCACCCCGCCGCACAATCTGGCGGTCATCCGCTCCGCCAACAGCTGGGGCATCATGGATGCCGAGCAGCATGCCGACTACCTGGCGAAGCTGCGCGGGCCGCTCGAACGGGGCATGGATTTCCTGCGCGACGAGCCGTTGCCCTCCGGCTGCGCCAGCCTGCGGATGCAGCGCAAGACCGACGCATACGGCGCCGAAAGCCCGGAGGACCACGCGCTGGGGCATTTCCTCTCGCTGCGCCACATGGAGCGATGGGCCGAGCGACACGGCACCCATGCCGCGATCTTCGGTGCCGCCATCGCCCGCTACAAGCGCTACGGCAGCGCCAACCAGCTGCGCACCTGGCACGAGGTCTATGTGCTGCCGGAAGGCGACCAGCTGTTCGAATATGCGAACTGCCACCCCGCGACGGGGCTGCTTTCCTGGTTCGATGGATCGCGCTTGTCCACAGCTTTGTGAGGCAAAGGCGAATCCACCGCTTGTGTTGAGACTCCCGCGTCGCCTACCGTATCTAGTGTCAGGGGCGACACAGGGGAACCAGATATGGAATGGAACGCGGAAGCGATCGATCGGCTTCGCGCCCTTTGGGCCGAGGGCCACAGCACCGCCGAGATCGGCCGGCGTATGGGGGTTTCGAAGAACGCGGTGGTGGGCAAGGCGCATCGCCTGAACCTGCCGGCGAGGCCCAGCCCCATCCGGCGCGACGTAGTAGCCGCGCCCCGCCCGGCGCCGGCTCGCCGGCACACCCTGCCGCCGCTGCGGGCTGCGTTGCGCGAGCCGCTGCCGCAGGTCGGCGCTTCGCTCGCCGCGCAGCCGCTGCGTCGGCTGGATATGGTGATGACCTCGCCCGCGCCCGTCGCAGTGGCACGCCCGGCCACAGCGGCGCCGCGCCCCTTCCCCCGCGTCGGGGTGAAAAGCTGCTGCTGGCCCATCGGCGAACCCGGCACCAGCAGCTTCACCTTCTGCGCCGCCGAAGCGATGGTGGCCAAGCCGTACTGCGCCGAGCATGCCGCCATCGCCTATGTGAAGGTGCGGGACCGGCGGGAGGACGCTGCCTGATGGTGCCGCTGGCGGAACGCGGCTTCGGCTATGCGCCGGGTGTCTTCCAGTATTCCTGCGGCGTGGTGGCGCTGCCAGGATTTCGGCTGGAGAGGGCGCGCTTTCGCCTTCCCGTCCCGCTGGCGGAGGGGTTTGCCCGCATCAAGGCACACATGGAAGGCCTAGGCCTGCCGCTCACGGCCTTCGCCGCCTGCGAGCTGCGCAGCCCCGCCCCCTTCACCGAAGCAGGATTCGCCGCCTTCAACCGCGTCTATGCCGGCACTTTGCAGGAGTGGGGCGTGTTCCTGGGCGAGACCAATCCGGTGGCGCGCAGCAACGTTTGCCCGGAGGTGTCGCCGCCGCCGGGGCCCGGCTTCTTCGCCTTCACCTACGCCGCCCCGGGCGAGGGCGGCGGCTTCGTGGTGGCCGGCAATGGCGAGGCGCGCGAAGGCGGCGCAACCTACCAGGAAAGCATCGTGGCGCCGGGCGATACCTCGCCGGCCGGGCTGTCGCAGAAATGCGCGCATGTGATGGCCGAGATGGAGGGTCGCATGGCGACGCTCGGGGTGGGGTATACCGGCGCCACCGCGGTCAACCTCTACACCGTGCACGACCCGCACCCGATTCTGGCGAAGGAAGTGCTGGCCCGCGGCGCGCCTTCGCTGGGGATCGAGTGGCATTACTGCCGCCCGCCGATCCAGGGCATCGACTGGGAAATGGACTGCCGCGGCATCACCCGTGAACTGGTGCTGTAGCCCAGCGCCAGTCTACCGTGGCGACCGATGAGTCGCCGCCACGTCGAAATCACCCCCGAGCTCATGCTGCGCGCCTACCGCGCCGGGCTGTTCCCGATGGCGGAGGCGCGCGGGAGTGACCGGCTTTACTGGCTCGACCCCGAGATGCGGGGCGTGCTGCCGCTGGAAGGCTTCCACCTGCCGCGCCGCCTGGCGCGAACGGTGCTGAGCGACACCTTCGCGGTGAGCTGCGACACGGATTTCGCCGGCACCATCGCCCTCTGTGCCGCACCCGCGCCCGGGCGGGAGGAAACCTGGATCAACCCGGAGATCGAGGCGCTGTTCACGTCGCTGCACCGGATGGGCCATGCGCACTCCATCGAAGTGTGGGCCGGCGGGGCCCTGGTGGGTGGGCTGTATGGCGTCACCCTCGGCGGCGTCTTCTTCGGCGAAAGCATGTTCAGCCGCGTCACCGACGCTTCCAAGGTGGCGCTTGTGCATCTGGTGGCGCGGCTGCGGTTGATGCGGTTCTCGCTGCTCGATACCCAGTTCACCACCGGGCACCTGGCGCAGTTCGGGACCCTCGACATTCCGCGTGCAGCCTACAAGGCGCGGCTCGCCGAAGCGGTGGAACAGGAGGTGGTGTGGGAGCCTGAGCCGCCGGGGCTCAGGGCAGCGATCGTCGCGCTGCGCTCTCCCCCTCCAGCAGGCGCTTCTTCCGGGGCAGACCCCACCGGTAGCCTGTGAGCGTGCCGTCCTGCCCCACCACCCGGTGGCAGGGCACCGCCAGCGAGACGTGGTTCTGCGCACAGGCCCGGGCGACGGCGCGGGTGGCGCGCGGCGCATCCATGCTGGCCGCAAGCTGGGAATAGCTGCGCGTCTCGCCCAAGGGGATGCCGCGCAGCGCCTCCCAAACACGGCGTTGGAACGCGGTGCCGCGCAAATCCAGCGGCAGCTCCAGGGCGGCGCGCGGCTCGTCGATGAAGCCGACGACGGCGCGCATGGTGTCGGCCAGAGCCTCGGGCGCATCCTCCACCGCGGCGGCGGGGAAGCGATGCCGCAGGTCTCCTTCCAGCGACGCAAAATCCTCGGCGAAGCCGATGAAGCACACGCCGATGTCGGTGGCGCCGACCAGCAGCGGCCCCATGGCGGATTGGGCGCGGGCGATGCGGATGGTCTCTCCCAGCCCGCCGCGGCGAGCGGCACCGGGCGTCATCCCCAGATGCCGGCCCGGGGATTCATACACACGGCTTTCGCTGCCAAAGCCAGCGCCGGCTACCGCATCCACCACCCGCTCGCCACCAGCCAGCGCCGCTGAGAGCCGCCGGCCGCGCACGCTTTCGGCATAGCTGCGCGGGGTGACGCCGGTGATATCCTTGAACAGCCGCAGGAAATGGTGGCGGGCATAGCCGGCCCGCCTGGCCAGGGCTTCAAGGGACGGGATGGATTCCTCGGTCTCGATCATGCGCACCGCGGCTTCCACGCCCTCGCGCTGCATGGCGGCGCGCTCACCCTTGGGGTCGCAGCGCTTGCAGGCGCGAAAGCCGTCGGCCTCGGCCGCCGTGGCATCGGCGTAGAAGACGGCGTTGCGGCGGAGCGGCGGCCGTGACGGGCAGCCGGGGCGGCAGAAGACGCCCTGGGTGGTGACTGCGTAAAGGAACTCATCGGAAGGCGTGCGATCCAGCACGGTCTGCCAACGGGTGTCCTCGAGGGTGGGTGCGATCATGTTCATGGGTGGAATATGCTCAGCACGGGCGGGGCCTGCCATCCGCGCGTTGCGCTGACTCAGGCGTCGTCGCCGAGCGCCTTGCGGCGCAGTTCGCGCAGCCGCGCCTCGCCTCCCCGTAGCCGGGGGTTGATGGCCAGAGCCGCTTCGAAGCTGCGCAGCGCGCCTGCGGCATTGCCCGCCTCCTCCTGCCAGGTGGAAAGCTGCTGCAGCGCCGGCCAATGGCGCGGCTCCAGCCGCAGCACCTGCTGCAGGTCGCGCAACGCCCCGGGGGAATTACCGGCGAGATGGGAAGCCATGGCGCGGCCGAACCAAGGGTCCACCGCATCGGGCGCCAGGATGATGGCGGCGTCGAAATCCTCCAGCGCCTCCTCCGGATGGTTGCCGGCCAGGTTGCGTTGGCCGCGTGCCATCAGCAGGGTGACGGAGGGCGTGGCGCGGGCGGCGAGAAGCTGGCGGATACGCTGCTCGACCAGGCCGGCACCCTGTTCGTCCGGCGCATCACGCAGGGCTTCGAAGGCGCGATCGAGCTCGGGCGGTTGCATGGCCGGCCGCTGCGCCAGCCCCGGGCTGG
>CAXTJY010000008.1:4246-19267 GCA_964244395.1 uncultured Rhodovarius sp. | reverse complement strand
CGATGAATCTGCGCCTGGCCGGCGCGGACGAGGCCAACCGCCTGCGCGGCCGTGACGAGGCCGACACCCGTTCGGTGGCCGGTGCCTTCGCCGAGCTGGGTGCGATCCTGGGGCGCCCGGGCACCCAGGCAGCCGGCGGCGACACACCGCCGGCGCGCGCCCTTGCCGCCGTGCTGCATGCCATGGGCCAGCCCTTCATCCAGCCCGCCTCGCGCCCCGGCGACGGCGGCGAGGCCAGCCCGTCGCTGGACGAATTGCTGCGCGCCAACCGCCTCCGTCAGCGCCATGTGCGGCTTGACCGGCATTGGTGGCGCATGGAGGCGCCCCCCTTCCTGCTGCTGCCGGAGGATGGCGCGGCGCCGCTGGCCATCCTGCCGCGCGGCGGGGGCGGCCATGATGTGTTCGACTCCGCGGACGGCACGACGCGGCGGCTGCGGGAGCGCGAGGCGGCGGGCCTGCGCGGCCAGGCCATCGGCATCGCCGTGCCGCTGCCCACCCGAGCGCTGCGGGCGCCCGACATCGGCGCCGCCCTGTCCCGCTGGAGCCGGGCGGAGCTGCTGGCCATGCTGCTCTGCGGCCTGGCCGGCGGGGTGCTGAGCCTGGGCCCGCCCATCGCCACCGGACTGCTGGCCAACCGCATCATTCCCAGCGGCGAGCTGGGCCGGCTGGGCGAGCTGGGGGCCGCCCTTCTGCTGCTGGCCGTGGCCATTCTCGGCCTGCAATACGCCGCCCAGATGGCCATGGTCCGCATCGAGGGGCTGGCGGTGTCGCGGCTGCAGGCCGGCCTGATGGACCGATTGCTGCGCCTGCCCATGCAGTTCTTCCGCGACTACACCGCGGGCGACCTGGCCAAGCGCCTGCTCGCCATCCAGGTGATGCAGAAGGCGGTCAACGGTGCGCTGATCGCGGCCCTGCTGGGCGGCGCCTTCTCGATGGTGTCCGTGGGGCTGATGTTCGTCTATTCGCCGGCCCTGGCGCTCATCAGCCTGGTCCTGCTGCTGTTGTTCGGCGCCGGCACTGCGGTGCTGGGGCTGGCCCGTATCCGCTGCGAGGCGGCGCTGGTCGGCGCCGGCGGCCAGCTGGCCGGGCTGATGCTGCAATTGGCGACGGCGGTGGCCAAGCTGCGGCTGGCGGCGGCGGAGGATCGGGCCTTCCTGCGCTGGGCCGGGATGTATGCCCGCTTCGCCCAGCGCGACTACCAGGCCGGCCGGGTGGACGATGCGGCGGCGACGCTGCAGGCGTTCTGGCTGCCTTTCTCCACCGCCGTGATCTTCGCCGCGGTGTACGGGCTGGACCTGGCGCCGGCCGGCGACGATCGCGGCCTGCAGCTCGGCCTGTTGCTGGCTTTCCTGGCCGCCTTCAACCAGACGCTGGGCGGCATGCGGATGCTGGGGGCGGCCCTGGTGCAGGTCGCCCGGCTTAAGCCGCTCTACGACTTCGCCTCGCCGGTGCTGCGGGCCGTGCCGGAGGTGGACGAGGCCAAGGCCGATCCCGGCAGCCTGTCAGGCGCCATCGAGGTGAGCGCGGTGACGCTGCGCTACGCACCCGGGCTGCCGCCGGTGTTCCAGGACCTCAGCCTCGCCATCCGCCCCGGCGAGTACGTCGCCATCGTGGGCCCCTCCGGCGCCGGCAAATCCACCCTGCTGCGGCTGCTGCTCGGCTTCGAGCAGGCGGAGGCGGGGATGGTGCTGTTCGACGGCCAGGACCTCCGCAGCCTGGACGTGCAGCGGGTGCGGCGGCAGATGGGCGTGGTTCTGCAGACGGGCAAGCTGATGAGCGGCTCGCTGCTGGAGAATATCCTGGGTCCGTTCCTCGCGCTCCCCGAGACCGATGCCTGGTGGGCGGCCGAGCAGGTTGGGCTGGCCGACGACATCCGCGCCATGCCGATGGGGATGCAGACGGTGATCACCGACGCCGGCGGCGCGCTGTCCGGCGGGCAGGTGCAGCGGGTGATGCTGGCCCGCGCCATCGTCGCCCGGCCACGCATCCTGCTGCTGGACGAGGCGACGAGTGCGCTCGACAATCGCTCGCAATCCGTCGTCACCGACAGCCTGGCCCGGCTGAACGCCACCCGCATCGTCATCGCCCACCGCCTGAGCACGGTGATGCAGGCGGATCGGGTGATCGTGCTGGAGAACGGTGCGGTGGGCGAAAGCGGCCGCTTCGACGAGTTGATGGCCTCCGGCACGCTGCTGCGGCGGATGGCGGCACGCCAACTCCTATGACGCGACAGGCAGGACGCATGGCGGCATCCCCCGCCAGGGGGGAAGCGGGCGGCCTGGCATTGCGGCTCAATGGAGTCACGCCGCACCCCACCCGTGGAGAGAAACGATGCGCTACCTCCCTCTGCTTCTGGCCCCCCTTGGCCTCGCCATGATGATCGGCGACACCCAGGCTCAGTCGAGCAACCCCATCGCCTGCCAGGGCCGGGTCAGGGCCGTTGGCTTCATGCCAGCGGGCCGCGGCACCGCGTCTGGCAGCACGGCGTATCACCTGATGCTCCGCAACGAGAGCGGCGAATACCGGACCTATTCGCTGACCTATTCGGGATTTTCCAGTCAGTTCCGTATGACGCAAGTGAATGGTGACCTGCAGCCCATCGGGCCGGGGGGTACGATCACAGTGGGGGTCGGCGAGAGCACGCAGCTGCAGCTGCTCACCACCGCAGGGGTGCAATTCAAATACGACCAGATGGGTGGCACCACGCCCACTATCTCCATCTCCGGCTGCCGCATGGTTGGACGGCCGAGGTAGCGGCCGGGGTGAGCGCCACGCTGGCCGATCGATACGTCAACCCATCAAGGAGCCCATCATGAAAGTCACCGAGTTGCCACCCGCGCCCGCCGCCCCCGCCGCCGTGAAGGACGGGAAGCCGGCTCCCGCGGCCAAGACGCCGCGGCAGGCCGATGAGTTGTCCCCTGAGGCCCTGGCGGGGGTCGTCGGCGGGGGGAAGGTTTACACCCGATGAGCGGGACCTGGTCATGACCCCTAAGGTGGCCCCGCCGAAGCCCGCACCGAAGGCAGCAGACGACGGCAAAACAGCCGCGCCCGGCAAGACCCCGCCGAGCAAGGGCGAAGAGCTGAACGAAGAAGCTTTGGCCGCCGTGACCGGCGGCCAGAGTGTGCCCCATCATAGAACGTAGAGACCCAAACTCATGGATCAACGCATCAACACGCCTGCCGCGCCGCCCGCGGAAACCCCAAAGGCCACCGAAGACAAAGTGAGGAAGCCTGCCGAAGCGTCGCCCCGGCCTGCGGAGGAATTGTCCGACGAGGAGCTGGCCAAGGTCGCAGGTGGAGCGGCTGCTTTGTAGCAGGGCTCCGTTTTACCGCTGGTCGCCAGGCTGGGCCACACAGGGCCAGCGCCCATCGGCGAACGGCGCGGCAGCCGCGCCCATCCGGCGGGTTGGCTGAGTGCCACGCGACCAATCGATACATCGATCCAGGAAGGATCAACGGTGACCGAGACCAAGCCGCCGCTCCCCGAAGCCAGTGCCCAGGCCCCCGCCCCCGTCAAGGACGGCAAACCGGGTGCGACGGCCAAACGGCCGGCGCAGGACGGTGAATTGCTGGCCGGGGCCTTGCGGGGGCAGTGGGCGGTGGCCGGGAAGACCCCGCCGAGCAAGGGCGAAGAGTTGGACGACGAAGCCTTGGCCGCCGTGACCGGCGGCCAAAGCGTCGCCCATCATAGAACGTAAAGCATCGAATTCATGGGGCAAAGCATGAACAAACGCTCCACCCTGCCCGCTGAAACCCCGAAGGCCGCGGGTGACACACGCCCTCATCGGCGGCTCCGGGCATGATGGCGGTGGGGGTGAGCGCGGCAGAGCGGGCGCGCGAACGTGCCCTGGGCCTGGCCCTGCTTGCGGACGGAGTGATGCTGGTCTCGTTTCTCGGGCTGGCCATAGCTTCTGGGTCGCTTTCCCTGGCCGCGGAAGTGTTTCGCGGCGGCGTTCTCATACTGCTGGGTGTCTGGGCCTTCCGCGTGATGTCTCAGGTGCACCGCGGCACGCTTTCGCAATACGACTTCGGCACCGGCAAGCTGGAGCAGTTCGCCAATCTACTGGTCGCCCTTGGCATGGTGCTGGGAGCCGTCTGGGTGTTATGGCGCGCCGGGCTGGCGCTCGCTAACCCGCCGCACCGGGTGGCGGGGCTGATGCTGGCCGGCACCTTCCTGTCGGGCGTCAACCTTATGGTGAACGCACTAGCCTTCCTGGCCCTCTGGCGCTCCGGCCGGGATGGCAGCTCGGTTGTGATGCGGGGACAGATCCGTTCGCGCGCCGGCAAGCTCACAGTTTCCACCTTGGTCACCGCGGCCATCGCCGTCGCCGCCATCGCGCCGGATACGCTGGCTGGCCGCTATGCCGATGCGGCGGGCGCTCTGCTGGTGGTGGCGGTCATGCTGACGCTCGCCATCAGCCTGTTGCGCATGACCCTGCCGGACCTGTTGGACCGGACCCTGGCGGAGGGCCGTCAGGCCGTCATCAACCGTGTGCTGGGGCGCTACTTCGATGATTACCAGGCCCTCGGCGCCGTGCGTTCCCGTCAGGCGGGTAATACGCTTCATGTGGAGGTGACCCTGGGCTTTCTCGGCACTCGCCCTTTTGCCGAAGTGGCGGCAACGGCGCGCTCGGTGGGCACGGCGCTGGAGGAGGAACTGCCTGGCGCGCAGGTGGTGGTGATCCCGGTCGCAACCTGAGAGCTTGATGCTGTCCGGAGGTTAATAGACGACGGGGCGAGCCGATGGCGCAGCCGTGCGCCCCTGCGAGGTCACCCTGGTTTACGAGGAGGTGTCTGGATGCCGCGTACCAAGCCCTTGTCCATTCAGCCGACCGACCGCTGAAAAGGCCGAAGCGAGCCGAGTGCGTTAGCAGCGCACGCTCGGATCTGTCCGAGGCGCGCGGGGGGGACCCGCGCCCCTACCGGGATGGAAGCGCACGCTGGTGTAGCGCCGCTGGCGAAATTTCCAAAGCCTGGTTTGTCCCGGCCGGCGGAAGTTGGGCGTTGAGTGGTCGAGGCCAGTCAAGGCCCGGGCGCGCCTGGCGCCTTCTGCCGCAACGTAACCCCCGGCAAAACGGCGACAAGGCAGACAACGCCGATGGCCAGGAAGGCGTCGTGGAAGCCCATCAGCCCGGCCTGCGCCTCTACAATCCGGCTGAGGAAGTCATGCGCGGCATCGCGCCAAATGATCTCCGGAAGGCCATTGGGCGTGGAGTGCCTCGGATCTTAAGGATTCGGGGCCTGGCCCGGGTCCGCCAGTTTCAGCCGCGCAGCGCCAACGCCAAGCGGCGAAAGGCGCGGAGATTCTCCGCGCCGGTCTTGCGCAGGACAGCGCGGGCCTGGCTGCGCACGGTCTCAAGCCCCACGCCGCGCAGCGCCGCCACCTCCTCCAGCGTCGCCTCATGCGCCAATGCGGCCGCCACCTCCGCCTCCTTTGGACTCAAGCCGAAGGCTTTGGCCAGCACGCTCGCTTCCTGCGCGTCGCCCGAGGCAACGCCGCGCATGGTGACGAACACCAGGCCAGGGGCGACGCCGTGCCCACCATGGGCCAGGCGCGCCGGCAACGGTGACATCAACAGCACCATTGGCGCCGCCTCATCGCGCGAGTGCAGCGGCAAGATGCCGCCCGGGCCGCCTGATGCCGTGGCGGCTACCAGGAGCCGCAGCGCCGCGTCGTCGCCGCGGTGCGTTGCCTCCAGCCGCACGGTCTCGAACGGGCCGCCGTGCCGCGTGAGACGAAGCCCGCGGCCGGCGACGACCGCTGCTTCCGCCGTGGGGCTGACGAAGACGGGGCAGGATGCGTGGTCCAGCACCATCACCGGCGCGCCAAGGGCCTCCAGCGCGGCGAGGCCCAGCCCCGCCGCCTGCTCCGCGGTGCCCAGCTTGCGCCGCAAGCCCAGCGCCCGTTGCAGATGGGGCAGGAGCCGGTCGAGCAAGCCCTGCTCCATGGCGCCGAACGCGCCCGCCCGCGCGGCCCGGTGCAGGCCGATGGGGCTTGGGCGCTCGTTCCCCAGCATGCCGCCCATGGTGTGCCGGCGATCAAGCGGCCGACAATAATCCGAGTAGAACTCGGTTCGGATCAGGTCACGGTCGCTGAGCATGGCCTGGCCAAGCTGCGCCATGGGCAGTGAGGCCCGACGCAAGGCAGGCCAGTCCAGCTCGGCCTGCCGGCGGAACGGGTCGAGGCGACCGAAATGCTGACCATAGGCGCGCGACAGGTCGTTTGGTCCAACGAACAGCAAAGCAGTGTAGCCGTCCGGGCCGCCGCCCGGCAGCATCAGCGAGACCTGCTGAGCGCCGAATACCGCGCACATGGCTTGACCGACCTTGCCCCAGCCGGCGGGGTCCGCCGCCGCGTCGTATATGGCATCGATGACGGTGTGCAGCCTGTCCGTGTCTGACAGCAGGGCGTCTCCGGAGTACCTGACCCTGGATATGTGGAGTCGCGGTCGTGTGACGTCAACGCGGTGGGCCCATCAAAAGGGTAGTGGACCCTGGCGCCATCGATCGCGAAACAGAGGCGACGCTTGCCATCCGATCCCGATCCGGCGCTGCAGCAGAATCAGTCTCGCCAGAAGCGTCTCGACGCTGGGGATCCATTGTGCGCAAGGCTGCAGGCGCAGGCGCGCCGCGAACAATGGGCGGCACCACTGCGTCGAACATCGGGTTGACTGGCTCAACACCCTGCTAAAAAAGGAAATCTCCCTGGACCAGGCTGGCGCCGTAGACCAGGATGGAGGCGTCGCCGAGGCTCACCGTAGTATTGCCGCCACTCATGTTTAGGCTGAGCTGCCCGAAGCTGATGCCGCTGCCGCGGAAGTCCAGCAGGGCGCCGGTCTGAAAGACGCTGATCTGGTCTGCCCCCCAGCCGGCGCCGGCATAGATGAAGCGATCCGCGCCGCCGCCGCCATAGAAGGTGTCGTTGCCGGACCCGCCGGTGAAGACATCGGCGGAGCCGCCGCCGAACAGAATGTCGTCGCCGCCCGCCCCATCCAACAAGCAGTTTGCGGCACCGCCCACCAGCACATTGTCCACCGCATTGCCAGTCAGGGTGTTCGCGGCGCCGGAAAGGTTGCCGCGCTCGACATTCGCCGCGAGCGTGAAGGCGACATTGGCCGCCAGGCCGATCCAGGCGGTATCGTAACCCTGGCCTGCACTCTCGGTGATGGAAACAGCCGGATCGATCACGATGTACTGGTCGTCGCCCAATCCACCGCGCATCACATCGGCGCCGCCCTGGCCGCGGAAGATGTCATTGCCCAGGCCGCCATCCATGGTGTCGGCGAAGCTGCTGCCCCAAAGGATGTCATCGCCGCCACCGCCCTGCAAATTGCTGGCGAACAGGGAGTTGGCGACGATCTGCACGCCGGTGTCTCCGCCCGTCACCTGGTTGGCGGTGCCGCCCAGGTAGATCACCTCGATGTTGGGGCCCACCACGTATCCGCTGATGCTCACCCAGGCGGTGTCGGCACCGCCGGCCGGATTTTCCAACAGGGTGGTGTTGAGGTTGGAGACGACGAACTGGTCGTTGCCCAGGCCGCCGGACCAGGTGCCGCCGCCGTTCTGGCCGCGAATGATGTCATCACCCGCACCGCCATTCATGGTGTTGTCGAACGTGCTGCCCCACAGCAGGTCATCGCCGCCGCCGCCGTTCAGCGAGGAGGCCCGCATTGGCAACCAGCTGCTCGGCGCCGCCTCCGCCCGTCACCGTGTTGCCGGCGCCGTAGAGACGTACGATCTCGATGTTGTCCGAGAGCGTCACGGCCGATGCCGCGCTGATCCAGGCGGTATCACTGCCCTGGCCGGCCAGCTCGACCACCACATCGCCCGCGCTGTCGATCAGGAGCTGATCGTCGCCCAGGCCGCCGGCCATCACGTCATCGCCGGCGCCGCCATCGAGGATGTCATTCCCGGCACCGCCGCTGAGGGTATCGGCGCCCGCGCCGCTGTAGAGCTGGTCGTTGCCGCTGCCGCCGGTCATCGAGAAGCTCTCGACCCCCTGGAAATCCAGGACGCTCGTGGCCTGATCCTGGATGTGACCGACATAACCGGCACCCAGATTACCGCTGACGATTCCGCCCACGACGTCGGTGGTCATCGCCGAATAGTCGATCGTCAGTCGGTCATTTCCAGCGCCGGCATCGACGCTGTCCGCGCCGCCACGGCTGGTGATCAGGTCGTCGCCCGCGCCGGAGACGATGGTGTCGTCCCCGGTGCCGGTCACGATGGTGTCGGCGCCGGCACCGGTGGTGACCCGGTTGGTGCCGTTGCCCGCATCGACAAGATTGCCACCATCGAGCGCGGTGATGGTATCCGCCCCGCCGCCGCCGGTGATGGTGTTGAAGCCCTGGCCGGCGCTGATGGTGTTGGTGCCGGCGCCGCCATCGATGGTGTCGTTGCCGCCGGCGGTGGTGATAGTGTCCGCATCCCCGCCGCCGACGACGAGGTTGTTGCCGTTGCCGGTGGTGACGGTATTGGCCCCGGCGCCAACGCGGACGATGTTGCTGCCGTCACCCACGGTGATGGTGTCAGCGCCCGTGCCGGTCAGCACGGTGAAGTGCTCGATCGTGCCCGCGGTCATCGTGACCGCCCTGCCGCCACCGCCCGCTTCGGCGAAGTTGGAGGTGGAGTCGCCGGTCACCGCGCCGGTGGCCAGGCTGTAGTCCACGACCAGCCGGTCGATGCCCGCGCCGCCATCCACGGCATCGATGCCCGCGGTCACGGTGATGAGGTTGTCGCCCGCATTGCCCACGATGCCGTTGCCGTCGCTCGCATCCAGGATTGCGAAGGGGGCCGTGCCCGCCGCGGTGAAGGTGGCGATGCCGCCACCCAGCTGCAGGGTCACGCCGGTCGACGTGGAGTTGCCCGATATGGTCATGCCGTTCTGTGCGACGGTGGCCGTCTCGTTGCCGTAGCCGTTCAGCAGTTGGATGGTATCGCCCGGCCCGGATGCCAGCATGGCGGCGGCAATGGTGGGGTACGTCGCGCCGAAGCCGACCGTGCGAAGAGCCATGGGAAAATCCTTTGGGGGCGAGGCGGCGCGCCGGGGAGCCGGCGAAGTCGCTCAGAATGTCGTGTTGCGGCGACGGCGGAATACCGTCTCACTTAGCGAGGCAGAGCCGTTAGCCGGAGCGGATCACCGCACGTCGCCGCAACTGTGCAGAGAATGATCCCTCGGACCTCGCACTAAAACGATTCTATAAAGTAAATAAATTTTATAATCAACAGGTATTTGATTTCCGCACGAAAGTCGACATTGACGTAAACTATGAATACAAAAAAAGACGTTTCAAATATTCACTTGAATACGGTAGGGGTCCGCCGGATGACGGAGAGGAAGGCCGCAGCAAGGTGTGGAGACGAGCTGCCAGTGCTGCTCTCATGATTTTAAGCGCCTAGGCGGTGTGACCCGTCGGGCAGGCGCCGGCATGCTCCGTTCTCATTCGCCGGCGCGTATATGCGGCAGGGCTGGATTTGCCAGCCATGTGTTGCCTCTGGCTTCAAGGCTGACGAATCCGTCCCTCCAACCTGGAGGGGCGGTGGCGCTGAGCTCTGCCGCGAGTCTTGCGGACGGTGCTGGCCAAACCTTCAACGGGGGCGAGACGGAGCATGCTCTCGCTAGCGCCGCCCCGTGCGTTCAGTCCGCGCAGTCCAACGCCATCCTTACCTTCTCAGCCAGCTCACGCCGCCGGTAAGGCTTGCTGAGGAGATGCGCCCCGGGTTCGAGCTTGCCGTGCAGCCCGCTGGCCCCTGCCGTGTAGCCGGAGGTGAACAGCACACGCAGCCCCGGCCGCAGCAGCTTTGCCGCGTCGGCCAGCTGGGGGCCATTGATTCCTCCGGGCATCACGACATCGGTGAATAGCAGATCGATCGTCTGTTTGCCTTTCAGGGCACGCAACGCGGATGCCGCGTCCGCCGCTTCCACCAGGCTGTAGCCGAGCTGCCGCAGTTGCAGGGCGACATGCTCCCGCACGGTCACATCGTCCTCCACCAGCAACAGCCACTCCGTCCCGCGCGGCACACTGGCCGTAGGGGCATCCGCCAGCGGTTCGCTTGTATTTTCCGCCAGGTTGTCGCGGGGAATGTACATCCTGATCTCGGTACCCACGCCCGCCTCGGAGTAGATCTTCACGTGGCCCCCCGACTGCTTGAGGAAGCCGAACACCATGCTCAGGCCCAGGCCGCTGCCATGGCCGATTTCCTTGGTCGTGAAGTAGGGTTCGAAGGCACGGCCCAGCGTCTCCGCCGTCATGCCCGACCCGTTATCCGAGACCGAGATCGTCACGTACTGGCCTGGCGTCAGGTCGCCTTCAGCGAGGGCGCGATTTTCATCCAGGTTAACATTGGCGGTCTCGATGATCAGCCTGCCGCCCGCCTCCATGGCATCGCGCGCGTTGATGCACAGGTTCAGTACCGCGTTCTCGAGCTGCATCGGATCGATGAAGGCGCGCCCCAGCCCGGTCCCGGGCACGATGATGATCTCGATGTGCTCACCCAAGGTCCGGCGTGCCATCTGGCCGACACCGGCGAGCAGCTGATCTACGTCAATGACCTTCGGGGCCAAGGCCTGTAGCCGTGAGAAGGCCAGCAACTGACTGGTCAAGGCGGCGCCGCGCTCCGAAGCTCTCAGCATCATCTCGGCCATTGTGCGTTGGCTTTTCGTCAACTCGACGCTTTCGGCCAGCATCTCCGCATTGCCGAGAATTACCGTCAGCAAATTATTGAAATCATGTGCTATTCCGCCCGTCAGCTGGCCCACTGCCTCAAGCCGCTGGGATTGGCGCAGCCGCTGCTCGAATTCCAGTCGCTCGGTGATGTCGGTATTCACGCCCAGGATGGCGCGGGGGGAACCATCGGGGTGACGCAGCAGGGTCAGCCGAGCCTCGACGATCAGGTGATGGCCATCCTTGTGGCGCATGTTCAGCTTGCCGCTCCAACTGCCGTCAGCCACCACCGCCGCGTGCCGGGATTCGATTTCCTCCGGATCGGTGTAGATCAGGCTCTGCACGGTGCTCCCCACCGCCTCCGCGGCAGTCCAGCCATAAATTCGCTCAGCACTTTTGTTCCAGTAGCTGATGTGCCCGTCGATGCCGCGCACGACGATGGAATCCTGCACCAGATCAAGCAGGGCCGCCTGCTGTTCGAGCTTGGCCTCGTAATGCCTTCGCTCCGCGATCTCGCGTTCCATCTCCCTGGACAGGTACGATTGCCGCTCCGAACTGCGGTGCAGTTCTTCCAGCTGAATCTCCAGCTCTTCGTTCTTGTCCTCGAGATGCAGCAGCGCGCCCAGGCGGGCCACGGACGCGGCCAGCAAATTGGCGTAGCCGCGTAGAAAGAGAACATCGGCTTCGGTGAAAGGGCGTGGCGCCCGGCTGTCCACCTGCAATGTGCCGAACGGCGGCTTGCCCCTGCCGCCGATGATCGGGACGTTGATCAACGCCCGCACGCCATTCTCTCTCAGGAAGGGCGGGTAGTGGAACCGTGTCTCGGTTTCGATGTCGCTGGAGATCACCGGCTCGCCCGTCTTCAAGGCATAGCCCTCGGATGAGGTTTCGCTCAGCTTCAGCTTCACCTGGCTGACGACGCCGGGCTTCCAGCCAACGCCGGCGCGTACGAACAGGGTCTGGCCATCCTCCAGAAGCTCCACCACCTTCGCCAGGTCGGTGCCCAGTGCCTCGCCGACCAGACGGCAGGCCTCGGTGAGGATTTCGTCCAGATCGGTGGAATTCAACGCCAGCTCACCGAACCGCGCCAGCACCTCATGCTGCCTCCGTTGCTTCGCTTCCTGTTGGCGCAGGGTGGCTGCTGATGGATCGCTCAACGGCTTGTTTGACCTTACTCTACCAACGCGTTGTAGGCTTAGCCTGGGGCTAATGCAAAGTTTTTGCCGGGTTGCGGGCATCAATCGTTAAGTTGATCACGTCTTCGTGAGTAATAATCAGGAAGATTGATGATTTCATGCAACCACCGCGCGAAATGGTTATCCGCCTGAAGCTATATTTCGTGCCAATTTTGTTCAAATAGGTATTTCGAACAACGCGAACGATGATTTTCCGTATCCTCTGGATGCATCGGGTTGTGTAATGAAAGTAACGATTTGAGCGACGGGTGCATCTCCCTACGAAGGGCGGTGCCTGAAAACGAGATAAACATTCCGTAAAGGACCTGCTACGTCCGGTTGTATGCATGCTTCCGGAGAGGTTGGTTTGAACATGGCTTCCGCCGCACCGCCCGCGATTCCCAGGGGAATACTGATCCTGGAGGATGACCCGGACGTCGCGCTGACCATTGGCACCATGCTCGAGCGCGACGGTTGGTCGACCAGGCACGCCGCGACCTTGAGCGAAGGCCTTTCGGCCCTGAAGGACTTCGATCCTTGCATTGTCATCGTCGATCTGGGTCTGCCGGACGGCAGCGGCATGAATTTGGTCCGTCAGGCCGCGTCCCTCTCCCGCACCGGTGTCATCGTCGTAAGCGGTCAAGGCTCTGAACTGGACCGTGTCGTCGGGCTCGAGGTAGGTGCCGATGACTACATCACCAAGCCATTCTCGCCGCGGGAGATGACGGCAAGAGTCCGGGCGCTCTACCGCAGGATGGGTGCCGACAGTTCTCCCGAAAGCGTCCAGGCGAAGTCGGAGGCAATCCCCACGGCGCCGGCGCGGGGCGAGCAGCGGCC
Source organism: uncultured Rhodovarius sp. (assembly GCA_964244395.1). Lineage (GTDB taxonomy): Bacteria > Pseudomonadota > Alphaproteobacteria > Acetobacterales > Acetobacteraceae > Rhodovarius. Next base: position 6,591 of record CAXTJY010000008.1, on the reverse strand, counting down.
GTTGCTGAACATCGGTGACGTCACGCTCGATCCGGCACGGCTACGAATCGTGGGCCCGCACGGCATGACCGTGAATTTGACCGGCGGAGAGGCCGATCTTCTCGGGCGACTGATCGATGCGGGCGAAGAGCCCTTGGCCCGGGAGGCGGTGGCCGAGCACGTGCTCGGGCACAAGCTGTTGCCGCAGCAGCGCGGCATCGACCAGCTGGCGTCGAACCTCCGCAAGAAGCTGGAAAGCATTCCAGGATCGCTCGTCCGCATCATAGCCGTGCGTGGCAAGGGATACAGGCTGATTTGCTGATTGCCGTCTCGCCAACGGGGCCGCCTGACACCGCGAGATCTGGCACCGGATTCAGCATATGCACACCCGGTTTCGACCTTCCCGCTTCGACCGATAGAGCGCGAGGTCGGCTCGAGCCATCAGGTCGGCCGTGCTCTCGCCAGGCCGCGCCATGGTCAACCCGATGCTGCATGTCGCGGCAATCGCGCCGACCGGCGTCGCAAAAGGCACGGCCGCCACGCTGGCTCGCAGGCGCGCGGCCAGCGCGCGGGCCTCGGGTAACCTGATCTGCGGCATGCACACGCCGAATTCCTCGCCACCCAACCTGCCGATCACATCCGCCCGGCGCGTATTGGCGCCCAGTACATCGGCGAAACCCATCAGCACCGCATCGCCGGCGGCATGGCCGTGTTCGTCGTTGACCCGCTTGAAATGGTCCAGGTCGAGAAAGCAGAAGGCGAGCTGCCCGGGCTCCGCCGTCGCCAGATGCCGGTCCAGCTCCGCAATGAAGGTTCCTCTGCTGTACACGCCGGTGAGGGCGTCGCGCTGCGCCATGTCGCGCATCTGGTGGTAGCGTATCTGATCTTCGGTGCAGTCACTCTGAAAGCCGACGAACTGGCGCGCCCGCCCGTCGGGGCCCAGCAGCGGCACGATCTTCAGGTCGATCCAATAAGGTTTGCCCTCGCGGCTGTAGTGAATCACCTTGCCGCGGCCAATCTGGCCCCGCCGCAAGGTCGCTGTAATTCCCTGCAACACCGCATGGTCAGTTTCCGGGCCGTATAGCATCCTGGGCGGCATAGCCGGACAATCTTGTTAAGGCGGCGTTGACGAAGCGGATCGTGGGGCCGGGCATCTCCAGGTCTGGATCGGTCACGATCACCGCATTGGCGGAACATTCCACGATGGCGCGGAAATCCGGCTCAAATTCCGCCTCGAAGCCAAAGGGCAAGCGGGACAGCAGAGCGCGGCCGGCGCCGGCGACGCTGCTCATGAGCGGGGTGGCAAGCATCTGCGCGTTCATGACTGTCCTCCATTCTGCCGATGGCAGGGCGACCGCCGCTTCGGGCGGTCTAGTTCTGCGTCCAACCATCGGCCTGGCTCGGGTTTTGCCTGTCTGGCCCACCCCTCCATCCCGGTGTGCAGCAGATCGACCGTGGCAGGGTCGAACTGGCCGCCGCGGCAGGCGGCAAGCTCGGCAAGGCCCTGCTCGACGGTCAGCGCGCGGCAATAGGACCGGGGCTCGATCATGGCGGAGAAGGCATCCGCCGTCGCCACGGCGCGGGAGAGTGGAGAGAGGAGCTTGGCGGGCCGCCCGGTGGGGTAGCCGTCGCCGGACCATCGCTCGTGATGCTCATGGGCCGCGGCCACTACGCCATCGGCAAAGCCCATCTGCCGCAGCAGCAGCGCTCCACGCCCGGGATGCTCCGCCATCACGGCGAATTCGGCATCGGACAGCCGGTGGTCGGCGCTGAGCAGTTCGCTCGGAACAAAAAGCTTGCCGATATCGTGGAGGAGTCCGCTCAGCATGACGCCTTCGCGGGGGCCGAGCCAGGCCGGCGCCAGCGCCCACATCAGCAATGTCAGGCGGGCAACCTGCACCGAGTGGGTGAGCGTGCCCGGGTGATGCTCACCCAGGCGCTGCATCAGGCCGAATGCCATGCCCCGCGGTGCGGGCTGCCATCCTGTTCCGAACGCGCCGACATGGGTCGGGCTGAAGGTGAGGGGCCGAACTTTCGTCATCGTATGGATCTGCATTCTCAAAAGTCTCCGGCCAGTGATGTCGTTAAAACAGGCTTAGCCGGCTTCGAGGCTGAAATGTTGAAGTGAGACGTCCGATGAAATCAGGCGCAATATGGCTTTGTAGGGAACTGTCCAGCTGCCTTCATAATGCAACCGAGGAGCGGCCACCGCACGACAAAACCTGCAAGGATGTCAATGAGCGTGATGTCGGACGACATCGACAGATAATCTAAGAATTATTGATATGCTACGACACAAATAGGGCCGGTATTAGTTTCAGACGACAATATAAGATGTTTGTTTCATCGATAAGGCGCGGCGCGGC
>CAXTJY010000008.1:0-4236 GCA_964244395.1 uncultured Rhodovarius sp. | reverse complement strand
CGGCGACTAGGAATTGTGGGTAACCCGAGTTGGACCCACCCGCCATGCCCCACCCGAATCCCCAAGGCGATCCATCATCCGCCAGCAGCCAGAGCCGCCCCGGGCTGGCCTCACGCCGGACGCTGTTGACGATCGCCGGTACGGTTTTGGCTACCGGGCCTCTGGCCACCGGCCAGGCCCGCTCGGACGCGGAGGCCATCGAGCTGGCACCACCCATCGCCGCCCGGCGCCTGCCGGCCTTCCAAGCAAGTCTGACCCAGCGTCGGGCGCAGACGGAATGGACCCATTTCAAGGCCCGCTTCATCCAGTCCGATGGCCGGGTCACCGACAACGGCAATGGCGGCATATCGCATTCCGAAGGTCAGGGCCTGGCCCTGCTGTTTGCCGCACATTTTGACGAACCCGACACCTTCGCGCGCCTTCTGCGCTGGACCCTGGCCGCGCTCGGGCGCCCCCAGGATCACCTGCTCGCCTGGTGCCACCGCCCTGGCGAGCCGGGCCGCCCGGCCGACCGCAACAACGCGACGGACGGCGACCTGCTGACCGCCTGGGCCCTGGCGGAGGCGGCCAAGCGCTGGGGTGAGCCGCTGCATCGTGAGCTGTCCATCGCCATGGCCCGCGACATCCTGGACAAGACCGTGATCGATGGCGGGCACGGCCCGCTATTGCTGCCGGGCAGCACGGGCTTTCTTCAGTCCGACAGCGTCACGGTCAACCCGAGCTACTACGCTTTTCCGGCCTTTCAGGCCCTCTCCCAGCTTCTGCCTGGCCGCCGCTGGGGCGAACTTGAGGAGAGCGGGCTGCGGCTGATCCGAAATGCGCGCTTCGGCCGCTGGGGCCTGGTGCCGGACTGGGCCTCGATGCCGCGAGGCGGTGGGCGCGTGGGCATTGCACAGGACCGTCCGGCCCGGTTTTCCTATGATGCGGTGCGGGTGCCGTTATACCTCGCCTGGGCCGGCCACGGCGCGGAGCCTATGGTGGGCGCGGCGGCACGCTTCTGGCATGATCCATCGTTGCGGCAGATGCCCGCCTGGGCCGACCTCCGCACCGACGCGATCTCGCTTTACGCGGCGGATCCGGGGATTGCGGCGGTGGCGCAGGTCTCGGCCATGGGTTTTCAGCCGGGGTTCATCCCAAGGCAGATCAATGTGCCCGTGCTCTCACCCACCTATTATTCGGCGGCGTTGCGATTGATGGCGGTACTGTCGATGCAAGCCCTGCCGCGACCGGTGTCGATGGTAGCCGTTCGCTGATTGGCGGGCGGGCCTCCCAATGGGCGGCAGTAAGCGCTGAACCGCGGACTCTTCGTAGTCTGGGTCGTGCAGGCGCTCCTCCCCAAACTACGGCCTGGCGACAGCGTCGTCATGGACATCTAAGCGGACACGAAGGCCAGCGTGCGGGCTAAGAGCCGCGGCGCAGGCCTGCTGTATCTGCCGGCCTACCGCCCTGCCTTCAATCTGATCGAAGATGCCTTCGCCAAGCTGAAGCCCCGCGCCACCTTGAAGCCGCCCCTTCCCACCTTGTGGAGAAGCGCCGGCCGGCCCCGGGATATGCTGGCTTGCCGGATATTCCAGCCTCCACAAACGTCGACAGACGTAGTCTTGCGAATTCAAATCAAGACCAAACAAGTTTTGAATAGTGACGCAATATCGGTGATTGATATGCTGTCGAAACAGAGGGTTTCCAGTCATGAACTATTCGAAGCATGCGCGCTGGACCGGTGCGCTCCCGGCCGGTTTCCAGGCCGAGCCGGCTTTCGCAACTCGCCCTTCCGCGCCTCGCGAGCTGCCGCCGAGCAACGATCTGGTGAAGTTGCTGTTCGCCGAGGATGCGCGGAGCCAGCAGCGAGAAATATGGCTCGGCCTGGCATGGGCCACCGTCACTGTGGGCTTGTTCGCCAGCGGCGCCGGCATCCCGGTGCTGGCCACGGCCTTCTGCCTGGCGCCGGCCGTCGGCATCGGCTTGGAGATTTTCGCGCCCTCCGACCGGCACAATTCGTGATACGCCGACACAGCGGGTGCTATGTGAAAGGCGCTAGTAAAGCCGCTGCTGTGAAGGCGGATCAAAAATCCGCCGCGCCCCTTGGCTGCAGATATACAAGTGTCCGGCGAGTAAAGACTGGCGTTCAGCCGTCCCTGCCGCGCTTGCCAAGTCGGCGTGCAAGAAGCGGACAGCTTGGACCGGTCGCGCCGATGAAGGCTGGCTCAATAAAGGCAGGCATTGCAGGCAGCCCGCGAAGCGGCGGATGGCGCTGCGTGTTTAGCCTCATCGTGGCGCTGCCTCTATTGGCATTCGCCTCGCCGGCCAGCGGGGAAATTGGAGCGTGCGCCGGGATTGCCGTTCCGGCGGCCCGCCTAGCCTGCTTTGATCGGCTTGGAGCTGTTGGCACGGCAGGTGAAGCAAGGGCACCTCGATACGCTCCTCCGCCGCTGGGAACTCCGCCAGGGCCTCTTGCAACGGGAGGTGGATGCAGCGCGGCATCACCCTGCACGGGGCCGCGCGGCGACCGCTACTACTTCACCTCTGGCGGCGACAAACTGTATCTGTCGCGGTAGTTGCTGCGGCTGGCTCAGCTGGGAGGAAACCGCTTACGACCAGCCTGTGAAGCCGTGGATGTCGAAGCTGCCATCAACCGCCGCAATCACCCACTATCTCGCACACACCGGCTACGATGAGTATGACTAGATTGCGTTCTAAGGCAGCCCATCGTCGGTCGCGACAAGCGATGTAACCTGGGCCGCCGGGGAGGAGCGCGGGCCAAGGCGCACCATCAGCTGGTGGGTGGCGCCGTCATCCTTCATCCGCACACGCAGCGGCGACATGTCGAGCGGCTCGCCGTCCAGGCTGGCCTGGGCGATGCCCCGCTCGAAACCATCGGGATTGTCGACCCGGATATCATAGCGCGCCGCGCCATGCCGCAGCGTCATCTCGAAGCCCGGCCAGGCCGCCGGGATGCAGGGATTTAGGAACAGGACGCCCGCCTGCACCCGAAGCCCCAGAATGCTCTCAACGCCGGCCCGCTGCATCCATCCGGACGATCCGGTGTACCAGCTCCAGCCGCCACGCCCTGCATGCGGCGGCGTGGCACTGATATCGGCGGCGACGACGTAAGGCTCCACCTTGTAGCGGTGCACGTCCGAGCGCGTCCGGGCGTGGTTGATCGGGTTCAGCATCGCGAACAGCCGGCCCGCCTTGCCACCCTCGCCGAGCGCCGCGAACGCCATGACCAGCCACAGGCCGGCATGGGTATACTGGCCGCCATTCTCCCGCACCCCGGGCGGGTAGGCCTTGATGTAACCGGGGTCGCGTTCGGTCGTCCCAAAGGGCGGAGTGAACAGCAGCGCCAGGCCTTCGGCCGGCCGCAACAGCTCGCGCTCGGCCGATGCCATGGCATGCGCGGCCCGCACCGGGTCGGCCGCGCCCGACAGCACCGCCCAGGACTGGGCGATGGAATCGATCCGGCATTCCGTGGCCGAGGCGGTGCCCAGGGGCGTTCCATCATCGTAGAAGCCGCGCCGGTACCAGTCGCCGTCCCAGGCCTCCCGCTCCAACGCAGCCTGCAAGGAATCCGCATGCGCCCGCCAGGCCGTGGCGTGCGCTCCGTCGCCGCGGGAGTCGGCCAGCCGCGCGAACACCGTCAGTGCGTTGTGCAGCATCCAGCCGAGCCACACGCTTTCACCATCGCCCTTCTCGCCCACGCGGTTCATGCCGTCATTCCAGTCGCCAGTGCCCATCAGCGGCAGGCCGTGGCGGCCCACCGCCAGGCTCTGATCGAGGGCGCGGGCGCAATGCTCGAACAGGGTTGCGGTGGTGGCGCCCGGCTCCGGCTGGAAGAACCGCTCGTGCTCGCCGGGCGCCAGCACCGCGGCGTCCAGGAACGGCACCTGCTCGTCGAGCACCGCGGTGTCGCCGGTGGCGATGACGTAGTGGTCCACCGCCAGCGCCAGCCAGCCGCGATCGTCTGAGATGCGGGTCCGTACCCCCTGCCCCGAATGCGGCAGCCACCAATGCTGCACGTCGCCCTCGACGAATTGCCGGGACGCCGCGCGCAGCAGGTGCGCGCGCGTCTCCGCCGGGCGCGACGCGACCAGCGCCATCCCGTCCTGCAATTGGTCGCGGAAACCATAGGCGCCGCTGGCCTGGTAAAAGCCCGCCCGCGCCCAGACGCGGCAGACCAGCGCCTGATACAGCAGCCAGCCATTCAGCATGATGTCCATCGCCCGGTCGGGCGTGCGC
>CAXTJY010000007.1:17694-20095 GCA_964244395.1 uncultured Rhodovarius sp. | reverse complement strand
GGCCACCAGCCGCGCCACCAGGTCCATCGGACCGCCGGCGGCGAAGGGCACCAGCAGCCTGATCGACCGGCTGGGATATTCCTGCGCGCGGGCGATGCCGGGCAGGGCGAGCGCAGATGCGACGGCGAGCGCGCCGCGGCGCGAAATCTTGATGTTCATTGTTGTCCTCCCGGCGGCTTCTGCCCCTCAGCCAGCAGCGCGCGGCGGGCGAGCGGGCTTCGCATCAAATCACATGCCGTTCGCGCAGCGCGGCGATCTCGGCCTCGCCGTAGCCGAGCGACTGCAGGATCGCCGCGTTGTCCTCGCCCTTCTCCCGCGCTGCGGTGCGGATCTGGCTGGGTGTGCGGGACAGGCGCACTGCCTGGCCGACGAGGCGGATGTCCCCCACCACCGGGTGCGTCACGGGTCTGGCGATGCCCAGATGCTGCACCTGCTCGTCGGCGAAGACCTCGTCGATGCTGTTGATGGGGCCCGAAGGGACGCCGGCGTCGTTCAGCAGCTTGATCCACTCGGCCGTGGTCCGGGCCTTCAGCACCTCGCCGATCTCCGCGTTCAGGGCGATGCGGTTGGCCGAACGCTTGGGCGCCGTGGCATAGTCCGGATTGTTCAGGATGTGCAGCGCATCCGTGGCCTCGCAAAAGCGGGTGAAGATGGCCTTGCCCGTGGCGGCGAGGTTCATCAGCCCATCCTTCGTCTTGAAGACGCCGGTGGGGATGCCCGTCGGGTGGTCGTTGCCGGCCTGCTTCGGCACCTCTTGCGAAACCAGCCAGCGAGCGGCCTGGAAGTCGAGCATGGCGATCTGTGCCTCCAGCAGCGAGGACTGCACCCACTGCCCCTTGCCGCTTTCCTCGCGCTCCAGCAGGGCGATCAGGATGCCCATCGCGCAGAAGATGCCGGCCGTCAGGTCGGCGATGGGGATGCCCACGCGCACCGGCCCCTGGCCCGGCAGGCCGGTGATCGACATCAGCCCGCCCATGCCCTGCGCGATCTGATCGAAGCCCGGGCGCCCGGCGTAGGGGCCGTCCTGCCCGAAGCCCGAAATGGAACCGTAGACCAGCCGCGGGTTGAGGGCGGAGAGCGCCTCGTAGTCGATGCCCAGCCGCCTCTTCACGTCGGGCCGGAAATTCTCGACGACCACATCCGCCTCGGCGACGAGCTTCCTGAGAATCTCGATGCCGTCTTTCGACTTCAGGTCCAGCGTCAGGCTGCGCTTGTTGCGGTGGAGGTTCTGGAAGTCCGGGCCGTGCCGCGCCCCGCCGAAGCCCCCATCGGCGCCGTCGACACCCTCCGGCGCCTCGATCGAGACGACATCGGCCCCCCAATCGGCGAGCTGGCGGACGCAGGTGGGGCCGGAGCGTACCCGAGTGAGGTCGACGACCTTGAAGCGTGACAGGGGGCCGTTGCTCATGCGGGATTCCTCAGAGATCGATGCGGTAGAAGCGGATGGCGTTGCGGTGAAAGAACTTTTCCAGGTCGTCCCGCGAGCGGTCCGCCAGAGCGGTGCGCATGACATCCACGATGCCGGCGAAATCGGTGCTGAGGCTGGCCACCGGCAGGTTGCTGGCGAAGATGATGCGGTCGGGGCCGAAGATGGCCGCCGCCTCCTGCACCACGCGGATGTTGCTGGGCACGTCCCACTTGCCGTGCGGCAGGCCAAGTTCGGAGATCTTGATGACCGTGTTCGGGCAGTCGGCCAGCTTCTCCAGCCCCCTGCGCCAGATCGTCAGCCCGTCCTCCGAGCGATCCAGCGGCAGGCCCGTATGGTTCACCACCATGGGGATGCCCGGGAAGCTGCGCGCGACCTCGGCGCCCTCTTCCAGGTGCCAATAGGGGATGCGCATGTCCCAGGACATGCCGTGGGTCTCCAGCAGCGCGAAGTTGCGGCGCCAGAGATCGTCCTGCATCGTGCCGGGCTGGCCGGCGATGGAATGGCCGGGCCCCTTCGCGGTGTTCGGCCGCGAGCGGATGCCGCGCATCAACGGGAACTTTGCGTGGCCCGCCAGCACCTCGGCACAGTCGGGCTGGATGAAGACCACATGGCCGACGATGGCGTTCGGCAGACCGGTCTCGGCATGGATGTTCTCCAGCCATTCCGTCTCCTGCACCTGCTCCGCTTCGGCGCGTGCCGCCTGGATATGGACGGTGCCGATGACATCGAAGCCCTGGTAGTCGGCGGCGAGGTCCGAAGGCAGGTAGTCACGGCAGATCTTGCGGTAGTCGCCGAGGAAGAAGTTTGGATCGTACCGATCCTGCTTGCTCGGATAGCGGCCTGCTTTCAGGTCCCAGAGATGATGATGCGCGTCGACAATCGGCATGTCGAAGCGCGAGCGGTCCTCGAGCGTGGACAGGACGTTCATAGGGAAGTCCCCGCCGGACTTCGGGCGCATGCGATCATTCATTT
>CAXTJY010000007.1:13872-17684 GCA_964244395.1 uncultured Rhodovarius sp. | reverse complement strand
CCGGCAAGACTGGCAGGCCGGCGCGGGATTGCCAACACTCCGCCGGGTGACAGCTGCTCAGGATGTCGAATATAGACGGCCTCGACGGATCAGGCAGGCGAGATGCAGCGTAGATTGTTGGCAAAGAGGCCGGAGAGTGACAGCGCTGCCCTGTCCGTTTCCGTGGAGTCCGAGCTGGAGGCGATGATTGCGCGTGGCGAGCTCGGCCCCGGCCAGCACATCAACGAGCTGGCCCTGGCGCGTCGCCTGGGCGTGAGCCGTGGCCCGGTGCGCGAGGCCGCGCGCGCGCTGGAGCGCATGGGCCTGGTCACCGTCATCCTGAATCGCGGCGCCTTCGTGCGCGAGCTGCCGATCGATGAGGCGCTGGCGATCTACGACCTCACCTCGCTGCTGATCGGCTACGCTGCCGGGCGGCTCGCCACCTCCATCACCGCGGCGCAAGCGCAGCAGCTGCAGACCTTCGTCACCGAGATGGAGATGGCGGCGCAGGCAGGCCAACACGACGCCTTCTTCGACCTGAACGTGCGCTTCCACATGCGCCAGTTCACCTTCGCCGGAAATGCGCCGGTCGAGGCCGTGTACCTGGCCCACACGCGCAAACTACTGCTGCTGCGCCGCCGCTCCTTCGACGAATCGCCGCATATACAGCAATCCAATGCCGAGCACCACGACATGATGGACGCCATCGTCTCCGGCGACGCGGATCTCGCGCGGCAGGTGGCCGAACGTCATGCCCGGGCGGGGCGGGCGCGCTTCCTGCGCGCCATCGCCTACCGCGAAGCCTAGAAGAATGAGAGGAAACGTCACCGATGTCAGTCGTCGAAACCGAGCGTCACGGCCAGGTCCTGGTCGTGCGGATGAACCGCCCCGAACGCCTCAACGCCTTGAACCACGAAATGCGAGTGGAACTCGCGCGGATCTGGACCGAGTTCCGGCATGATCCGGAGCTGGAGGTCGCCATCCTCACGGGTACCGGCCGCGGCTTCTGCGCCGGCGAGGACATGAAGGAGTCCCTGGCCGAGAAGAATCCCGGCGGGCGCCGCGCGGAGATGGAGGACCCCTTCAACACCGGCACGCTGGAGAAGCCCATCATCGCCGCGGTGAACGGCTTCGCCATGGGCGGCGGCTTCATGATGGTGGAGCGGACGGACCTGCGCGTGGCCGCCAACACCGCCATCTTCGAGGTGTCGGAGGCCAAGCGCTGGCTGCTCGGCGGCTACAATCACGGGCACATGGCCAATCTTGCGTTTCCGCTGGCCATGGAGATGGCGCTGGGCTTCCGCTTCACCGCCGAGCGCTTCCACCAGATCGGCTTCATCAACCGTGTCGTGGAGCCGGCGAAGGTGATGGACGAGGCGATGGGCATGGCACACCACCTGCTGACCCTGCCGCCGGCCGCGCGCGTCAACACAGTCCACATGATGCGCCGCATGCGCCCGATGCCGTCGCAGGCGCAGGACAAGCTCGCCGCCGCGCTGCACGAGCACGGGGCCAAAAGCGACCTGCTGGAAAGCCGCGCCGCCTTCGCCGAGAAGCGCGCGCCCGACTTCAAGGGTTGGGACGACCCCCAGGACCGCTACCGGCTGCCACAGCTGGATTAAGGAGGGAATATGCAACTAATCTGGGGAAGCCCCAGACATCCGGATCACCCTGCCCCAACGGTCCACCTCGGCGCGGATATAGACAGCGAACTCGTCCGGCGTGGTCGGGCGCGGGTCGGCGCCTTGTTGCAGGAGGGCGCGCTGCGTCCCTTCCTGCGCCAGCATGCGAAGCAGAACCCCGGCGATGTGATCGATGATCGGCTTTGGCGTGCCTGCCGGCGCGGCCAGGCCGTTGCCGCCGACACTTTCGAAATTCGGCAAGCCGGCCTCGGCCGCCGTCGGCACTTCAGGCAGCGCCGCGATGCGCGTGCCGGAGGTGACGGCCAACGCCCGCACCTGGCCGCCCCGCACCAGCGGCACGGCGGAGGGAGAGGTGGCGAAAGTAAGCTGGACCTGCCCATTCACCACGTCGGTGATCGCCTGGGGCGCGCCGCGATAGGGCACGTGCACCAGCGGCGCGCCGGTGACGGTCGCGAACAGCTCCGCCGTCAGATGCGGCTGGCTGCCATTGCCGGGCGAGCTGTAGTTCAGCCCGCCGGGCCGTCTCTTGGCATAGGCAATCAGCTCGGCCAGGGAGTGCACCGGCAGCGCCGGATGGACCACCAGAACCTGCGAGACACCGGCGATCAGCCCAATGGGCGCGAAGTCGCGCAGCACGTCATACCCAAGGCGGCCCTCGAACAGCCCCTGGTTGATGAAGTGCACCGTGGAGATCAGCAGCAGCGTGTAGCCGTCCGGCGCCGCACGCGCGACCAGCTCGGCGCCGATATTCGCGGCGCCGCCCGGCCGGTTGTCCACCACGAAGGGCTGCCCCAGCTCGGCGCTGAGCTGCGCGCCGGCCAGCCGCGCCAGGATGTCCGACGTGCCGCCAGGCGGAAACGGCACCACGATGCGGACCGGCCGCTGCGGATAGGCGCCCTGTGCAAAGGCCGTGACCGCCGGGAGGGCGGCGATGGCGGCGCGCCGTGTGATCGGTCCCGTCATCAGCAGGCCTTCTGGCGCGATGGCAGCAGACCCAACGCGCCGAGCGCGGATGTCATGGTGGTGTCCTCCTGCCGCATGAAGTCGGTCAGCGCAGCGCCGGAAAGGAATGTGTCGGACCAATAGCGGCGCGCCAGCTCCGCCTCCCACCCCGGGCTTTGCGTGGCGGCGCGCAACGCCCTCGCCCAGAACGCAACCTGGCCCGGCGTGAGCGAGGCCGGGCCGACCACGCCGCGCCATGGCCCCGCCACGCAGTCGATGCCGTGCTCCCGCCAGATCGGCACCCTCGCGTAAAGGCCATCCATTCGGGTGGGTGCGGAGATCGCCAGGCAGCGCAGGGTGCCCGCTTCCAGCTCCGGTACCGGGCTGGCGGCGGTGATGACCCCAAGCTCCGCCCGGCCGCCCAGCACATGCGCGATGGCGTCCCGCGCGCTGTCGAAGACGTCGAGGTCCAAAGCATCGATCCTGCCGCCGACGTCACGGACAATACCGGCAAGCGCGATGTGGTTGGCGTTGCCTATGGCCGTCGCCATCGCGATCTTCAGCCCCGCCACATCACTGCGCAGCCGCCCCAGCAGCGCCGACGCGTCGGCAATGGGCGCATCTGGTCGCACCACGAAGGCGAGGTATTCGGTGTAAAGGTTGCACAGCGGCGTCAGGCTGTCCCAGGCCAGGTCACTGACTTCCAGCGCCAGATTGCTGAGGATGGTCGGCGAGTTGATCGCCAGCCGATGCGCGTCACCGGGATGCCGGGCCAAATCATCCCAGGCGTTGCTACCACCCCGGCCCGGGATGTTGACCAGCTCCATCGGCACACCGGCCAGCCCTTCCAGCAGCGCCAGCAAGGCCCGCGCCGGCCGGTCCTGCCCGCCACCGGCCGGCGTGCCCGCGATCAGCGTCACCGGGCGTTCCGGCTGCCAGGGGTCCTGCATGTCGGTCACTCCATGGCCCGGGCTATGGTTTCGGCGGTGAAGGGCAGGTGGCGCACGCGCACGCCCAGGGCATCGTGGATCGCGTTGGCGATGGCGGCGACGACGGGGCCGGTCGCGCATTCGCCCACACCCAGCGGCGGTTCGTCTGGCCGGTCGATCAATTGGACCTCGACAGGCGGCACCTCGGAGAAGCGCAGGATCGGGTAGCTGTCCCAGCTGTCGCTGGTGATGGTCTGGGCGTTGAAGGTGACGGCCTCCTTCAGCGCCAGGCTGACGGCCTGCACCGCGCCGCCCTCGA